>JALVXO010000065.1 GCA_027022775.1 Campylobacteraceae bacterium | reverse complement strand
AGGTCCTGTTACCAGCACCAAGCCTCTTTTGAGATCGCAGAGTTTGCCGATCGATTTAGGTAGATTGAGCGCTTCCATTGTCGGGATATCGACGGGGATGACACGAAAAACCGCTGAAACACCGTCCGATTGAAAAAACATATTGCCACGAAAGCGGTATTTTTCGTTGAGTTTGTAGTTAAAATCGACACTCTTGTCGCGTACCAAATCCTTAAAGCGCCCTTTGAGCACCTCTTTGGCTAGTTGAATCCCATCTTTGTAGCTCAAAATCTCATTAGAGAGTTTAATCATCTCACCATGGATTCTACCGCGAAATTGTGAACCGCTTTTGAGGTGGAGGTCACTTCCGCCGTGCTCAACTAATCCTGCAAGATAAAACTTTAGTTTCTTATCCATCTCAAAAGAGAGCGAATTGACATCAAACTCGCTCTCCTCTTCAAGATTGACATTTTCCATATACTCTTCATCACTCATTTGATCCAAATGATTCATCTTTAACCCCTTCTAAAGTGCTGAAAGGATCTCCTCAAAGGCTTTTTTAAAGGCATCCATACCCTCATCCAAAAGTTCATGATAGAGATCTTCTATCTCTATATCGGCATTTTTCAGATTTTTAAAAAATTTTTTGATCTCCTCCTCTTTTGGGAGTGTTTGCGGGGTAAAATCTTTCTTTTTCAAAAAGGATTCGATAGTGGCAAGCGGAGCGGTATTGACACTGTGAGGGTAGAGTAGCGCTTTGATATAGTAGTCCGCTTCAAGATCATCTCCTTTGACGCCGGTACTGGCAAAGAGGGTACGAATCTGCGGAATTTGGCGATTTTCAATCAGATTGTAGATCAGCGTTGCATTGTAGATGCCTAAGAGGTTTTGGGGAAGATTGCGATCTTTTAAAAGGGTGTTGATCTTGCGATCAAATCGGCTTACAAAGACACTGATGACCGCTTTGGGCATCGGTGTTTCAGGATTTTTTTGTTTGAGTGTTGCATATCCTTGTTCAAATGCGTCAAGACAGTTTTGTGCCTGATCGGGTGAAAAGATCAGTGTTGCATTGACGGGGATCGCCTTGGTGATAAGTGTCTGCATGATTTCAAAACCTGCATTTGTCGCGGGTACTTTGATCATCACATTGGGCATCGCGATACGATCCCAAAGCCGATACGCCTCTTCCAAGCTTCCCTCTACATCATCACCCAACAGCGGATCAATCTCGATCGAGATAAAACCGTCCTCACCCCTTTCGTAGAGAGGCAAGAGTGCTTGCGCCGCAGATCGGATATCTTCGGTCGCCAATGTTTCGTAAATATCTTTGGGATTTTTCCCCTGAAGTGTTCGGATCTCCTCTTTGTAAGCGGGAGAGTTGAGAAACGCCTCCTTGAAGATGGCAGGATTGCTCGTCGCACCGTTAAACGCTCCCTCGTGCAACATCCGTCCAAAACGCTCTTTGAGAAAATCCCTCTCGACAAAATCACACCACAGGCTAAAACCTATCTCTTTGAGTTGTTGCATTTTTTGCTCCCCTTTTTTTAAACATTCTACCCCAAAAGCTCTAAAGTTCACCCCATTATCGTGTTGCTACGCCCATTCAAGTTTGGGCTCTATATGTTTGGATGCGCAATCCGTCAGATAGGAGTTCATTAAGTTTTGATAGGGAATACCGACTTTTGCAGAGAGCTCCTTGAAGTATTCAATAGTTTCCACTTCGATTTTAATCGATATCTGTTTTTTCACTTTTTTGGCATACGGATTTTTTATTGAATTGCTAAAATCATACTCTTTTCTCATGGTAAAAACTCCTTGTATTGTTTTGCTTCTTTTTTGGTTGCCTTTCTAGCACTGATGATTCTAATGAGATTGTCGTTTTCCCTGTAACAATGAACTACTGTTAAAACCCTGAGCTTATAACTCAAGCCAAGCAATAGAAACCTCTCTTCATCTTCGCTGTGATCCGGATCGTATATCAATCTTGCATTCTCATCACCAAAGACTGTTTTCGCCTCTTCAAATGAGATATTGTGTTTAGTAAGGTTTTTCAGTGCTTTATTATCATCCCAACTAAACGATATATTTTTCATAATGATATTATAATGATATTATGTATATTTGTCAAATATGAGTTTTTTGAAGCTAAGTATCGAAAAATCTGTGAATTGGTAGACTTTAGTCTAGAATTTATAGATTTTTTTAATCAAGTCCTCTTTTCTTTAATTAAATCCAACGGCGTAAGATCTTTGCCTTTGGCATTAAGGGTTTCAAAAATAGTAAATGCATCAACTTCATCATCTACAGCTACAAAAATTATTTCTAAGTTTAAAATTTTATCTCTTAATTTTTTTAATTCAATTTCCGGAAAGTCTTTCCACATCTTTGTAGAATTTGTTATATGCTTTAATAATTTTCTTTTCACCAGACTTCTTTGGTTCACTAGTTACACTTTTATCTTTGTCTCTAGGCTTGCTTTGAACATATTTTTGTAGTACAGGATAGGGCATTTTGTTATCTAAAATTATATATTCTTGATTTTCTTTGTCTTTTGCAAAAATGTAATTATCATGTATTCCCTCAGCAAGGTTTTCAAGTCCTTTGTCATAAAAGATATCTCGTATAATAGACAACATGATAGTAATTGTGGTGATTCTTTGCTGACCGTCAATAACTTTAAATTCAGAACCATTATAGCGACCCTCACAAACCATGTGACCAATAAAGTAATTTTCGTTTTCACTACTATTGTCTATATCTACAAAAAATTCATGAAGATTATCTTCAGACCAATCATACTCTCTTTGATATTCAGGAATAATATATTCCCCCTTTTTTAAGATACTTTCTATTGTTTGGCTTCTTGCTTCAACATTCATTATAAATTCCTTTTAAATATCTTCAGACTATTTTTGGATCGATTTTATTATTTAGTTTAATTTGTATATATGTTCCAAAATCTCTCTCAAATCTTTCGTATCAACGATTACATTTGCCTCCTTTTTGAGTATCTCTTTGGCGCAGAAGGCGATTTTTGTGTCGGCGTAGGTAAACATCGATCGGTCGTTGGCGCCGTCGCCTACTACGACAGTATCTGCTTTGGGGATTCTCAGTAGCGCTTGCAAACGCAGGATCATATCCCCTTTGGAGAAGTCAAACATCATCTCTCCTCCCACTTGTCCACTAAGATGACGATCTTTGAAGTGTAGGATATTGGCAAAATCCACATCAAATCCCAGCATCTCTCTTGCGTGTGCCGTGGCGTTGCGAAATCCGCCGGAGAATACGACGACTTTGTAGCCTTTTTGTTTGAGTGCTTGGATTGTCTCTTTTGCACCCGGCATATAGGGGAGATTTTGGCATATCTCTTCGACACGGTTGACTTCAAGCCCTTCTAGTAGTTTGACCCGTCTGGTGAGAGATTCAAAAAAGTCGAGTCTCCCCTCCATCGCCTCGGTGGTAATTTTTGCTACC
>JALVXO010000064.1 GCA_027022775.1 Campylobacteraceae bacterium | reverse complement strand
AGCTGCTCTATATCCAAAGTGGCGCCAAACTCTACCGTAAAGCTTTTTAGATACTCAGGCTTTGGCAGCGGGAAAGTCAGAGTTCTAAAAGGAGCAATAAGCGTAGCCGAGCCGTATTTGTGAAACTCTTTTAAATTGGCAAACGCTTTTGATATATCACTTAAATAACTTCGCGTGTCATCCCCCGGAAGAAGCCTTATATCTGGCAAAACAAACGCCTTTTTATCCAAATAGTCATAAACCGCTTTAGCCTCATTAGCCTCTTTGCTGTCTGCCACAACCAAAATTTTAGTGCTGTTTTTACCTTTTAAAAATTCAAAAAGTGCCGCCTGATTCATATTTGCCTTTAACCAAGAAATTCAAAAGAAATAATACTCAAAAACTATAAAAATTTTGTAATCAGTAACTTTTTAGAATGTTAGTGCTAATATAGCACATAAATTAAACAAGGTTACAACTGCCTTAAGGAGATTTTATGAAAAAGCTAATTCTATTTATCATTGTTTCAGCTGCATTTATTGCCGGATGTACCCAGGAGAGCCAAAATAAAATCAGCCGCTCTATCCAAAACTGGACCGGAACAGACGGTGTTTTAGATGTCTATGCCGGCAATAAACTTGTAAAAAGATTTATTAAAATCGACAAACTCTCAACAGCTTATGGCACAGACGACCATAAACCGCGCCCATACCGCTACGGATACGGTTATGATGATAAAAATTTCAACTTTAAAGTCGATAGAGGAGAAAAAAAAGTATATTTTGAGTTTTCTGACTACTCAACAAGCTATGTATTCTATGAAAGCAATTAAATATTAAATGAGCACTCTCTTTTTTATTGGATTTATTTTTGTTTTTGGGGCTTTTATTAAATTTATAAGCCTCAAAGCTAAAATCCTTTATGTTGTCGGTTATCTTATTTTTGGCACAATAATAGGACCTGATGTATTAAATATTGTGCCAAAAGAGTTTATTTACGATACACATGTTATTATAGAGCTCTCTTTGGCGATTATTTCTGTACTTGTAGGCGCCAACTTAAAATATAATATTTTAAAAGAGCAGTGGCGAAAAATTGCTGTTATTTCAGCATTTGAAACCTTTTTTGCTTTTCTTTTTATATCTATTGCGTTTTATATGCTCTTTTCTTACCTGGAGTTTGGTTTTAACAAAGAGTTTAGGTTTGTAGTTGCTCTTCTGTTTGGCGGGCTTGCAAGTGCTACCGCTCCTGCAACGGTTTTGGCAATTATTCATGAAATGAATATTAAAAACCGTTTCAGCTCTTTTTTGCTTGGAACAGTTGCAATGGATAACGCTTTTGCACTGATTGCATTTAGTTTTATCTCTATGATTACCGATACAATGCTTTCAACTTATGGGTTTAAAATAGAGAATTTTTTAATTTTAATCCCCAAAACGGTTTATGCAATTATATTAGGATCTGTAGGTGCGGTAATTTCTATTGCAATTGATATTATTTTTAAAAATTACAGTTCGATAAAAACAACTTCTACTCTGGGAATGATTTTTATAGTTTACGCTTTGGCGGAATTTTGGAATTTGGAACCTCTATTAAGCGCACTTGTAATGGGTGTTGTAATGGCAAACTTGTCAAAAGAGTTTTTTCTTGTAAAAAAAGAGTTTGACCGTCACTTAAAAGATATAATTTTTCTGCTCTTTTTTACAATTTCTGCAATGCACCTTAACTTGGAGTTTTTATTTACTATGCCTACGGTTGTTGCAGTTTATGTTTTATTTAGAATTATTGGTAAAATAATTGGTGTTTATATCGGAGGTAAAGTCTCTAAATCACCAAAATTTATACAGCACAATTTAGGAATTGCTCTTTTCCCGCAGGCTGGTATCGCTATAGGATTAGCCCTCTCTATGCAAAGCGAAAAAAATCTTGAAGCATTTGCCCCAATAATTGTTAATGTAATAATCGCAACCACTATAGTCCATGAGCTTCTAGGGCCGTTTTTTACAAGATATGTTTTAAAAAAATATTTAAAAAGTAACAAAGAATGGAATTAAATTTTAACACCCCTACTCCGATAGAAAAATACTCTTTTAAAAATTTCCAATTCCTTTTAAAGCGCGATGATTTAATCAGCATGGATTTTAGCGGAAATAAAGCTAGAAAAATTCATTGGTATCTGCACAATTTGCCAAAAGATATAGATACCATAGTAAGCTTTGGCTCTGTGCAGTCAAATGCGATGTATTCACTTTCGGTTTTTGCTAAAAAGATGGGATTAAAATTTAGATATTATGCAAACCATATCCCTGCGCTTTTAAGAAAAAATCCACAAGGAAACCTTTTGAATGCGCTAAATAACGGAATGAAGCTGGTTGAGGGGTATGAAAATATTAAAACCAGCAAAAATGAATTGCTTATAAATGAAGGCATAGCAAACAAAGAGGCATATTACGGAATTAAATTTTTAGCAAAAGAGTTAACAGAGCAGCTAGAAAATAAAGAGTATCAAGTTTTTCTGCCATCTGGAACAGGAACAACAGCCCTTTATTTAAACAGAGCATTTATGGAACTGGGGGCAGAAAATTTTAAAGTTTATACAACCCCGTGTGTTGGAAGCAGCAGTTATTTAAAAGAGCAATTTACCGCTTTGGAAGAGAATCAAAAATTTCACCCTTCTGTAATTGAGAGTAAAAAAAAGTATCATTTTGGCAAACTATATTTAGAGTTTTATCAAATTTGGCTAGAATTACAAAAAGAAACAAAAGTGGAGTTTGACCTGCTCTACGACCCTAAAGGGTGGATTGTTTTACTGGAAAGCAGAGAGCTTTTTAACAATTTAATCTATATCCACCAGGGCGGCACTTTGGGAAATGTGACAATGTTAAAGCGATATGCTCATTTTTTAAAAAATAGAGAGGGTAAAACTTTTTGATATAAGGATTATGCCAACTTTTAAATTCTAGCAGATAGTAAACTGCTGCAGCTTATGTAGAAATTGAATCTTTTTGGATAAAAAAAAGGTAAAAAAATGGTGATTTTTGGCAGTAAATATATAGAGAGCCCAAAAATTGTTACTGTTGACAATATAGAAGAGATTTCTAAAACTTCACCAAAAGATATTTTGCTCTTAAGTGATTTTACACCTCCTTATGATTTGGCGAAATATTGCCAAAAGAACAGATTGGCTTACTGCGTAGAGGTTAACAGCATTAACGAAGCTGTTTATGCATCATCTTTTGGCGCATCTTTTGCAATTGCAGATTTTGATTTGGCAAAAATTTTACAAAAAATTGCCGATAACTATCTTTGGGATATGAAAATTTTAGCTAAAATTACAGATGAAAAAGAGATAGAAAAAGTTGCATTGGCAGAAATTGATGGAACGATTTTGGGAGCTTAAAGCTGAAAGCAAAAAGCAATAAGCTTAAATAGTGTGGCTTCGCCGTTTTTAATAAAAAGTGAAGCTACATTATTAGCTTTTAGCTTTATGC
>JALVXO010000063.1 GCA_027022775.1 Campylobacteraceae bacterium | reverse complement strand
AAACAGCGATGGAATGCCTGTCGGCTTGCAGCTTATAGGCAAAGCTTTTGACGAACAGCCAATTTTTAATGCCGCTTTAAGCCTTGAGAGAGCGGTAAATTTTAAATAAGGAAAAAGAATGAGAATAAGAATGCGTGCACTCACTTTTGAAGATGTTTTACTGGTTCCAAAACACTCTGCAGTTTTGCCAAAAGAGGTTGATTTAAGAACAAAAATAACAAAAAATGTTCCGCTTAATATTCCAATTGTGTCTGCTGCAATGGATACGGTTACTGAGCACAGAGCCGCAATAGCGATGGCTAGAGAAGGGGGTATTGGGATTATTCATAAAAATATGGATATTAAAACCCAGGCACACATGATCCGCAAAGTTAAAAAGAGTGAAAGCGGTATTATAATTGACCCTATTTACATTTCGCCAGATGCTACAGTTGCCGAGGCAGACGCATTAATGGGGGAGTATAAAATATCAGGCGTGCCGGTTGTAGATGAGAATATGAAACTTTTAGGAATTATCACAAACCGCGATATGCGCTTTATTACCGATATGAGCAGCATTAAAGTAAAAGATGTTATGACCCATGCGCCGTTAATTACCGCAAAAGAGGGCATTACACTTGATGAAGCGGCAGAAGTGCTGCAAAAAAGCAAAGTAGAAAAGCTGCCAATTGTTGATGAAAACGACAGATTAAAAGGGCTTGTTACAATTAAAGATATCTTAAAAAGAGAGAAATACCCAAATGCAAATAAAGATGAATACGGCCGTTTAAGAGTGGGCGCAGCAATCGGGGTAGGGCAGCTGGATAGAGCTGCCGCGCTTGTTGCAGAGGGTGTAGATGTAATTGTTTTGGACTCTGCACACGGCCATTCGCAAGGCATTATAGATACATTAAGGGCAATTAAGCACGAGCTAGAGGTGGATGTGGTTGCTGGAAATATCGCAACAGGCGAAGCGGCAAAAGATTTAATAGAAGCTGGCGCAGATGCGGTTAAAGTGGGCATTGGGCCAGGGAGTATTTGCACCACAAGAATTGTTGCAGGGGTTGGCGTGCCGCAAATTTCGGCAATAGATGATGTTGCAAAAGTTGCAAAAGAATACGGTGTGCCGGTAATTGCAGACGGCGGTATCAGATATTCTGGCGATATTGCAAAAGCCTTGGCTGTGGGGGCTAGCAGCGTGATGCTTGGAAGCGCGCTTGCAGGAACTTATGAAGCGCCTGGAGAAATGATAATTTATAATGGACGCCAGTTTAAAGAATACCGCGGAATGGGAAGTATTGGCGCAATGACAAAAGGGAGCACCGATAGATACTTCCAAGAGGGAACCGCAGCAGACAAACTTGTGCCAGAAGGCATAGAGGGGCGTGTGCCTTACCGCGGCAAAATCTCTCAGGTTCTGCACCAAATGATTGGCGGTCTGCGCTCGTCAATGGGTTACTGCGGCTCTAAAGATATACCGACTTTCTGGGAAAAAGCTGAATTTGTAGAGATAACAAGCGCAGGATTAAAAGAGAGCCATGTTCACGATGTAACAATTACAAAAGAGAGTCCAAATTACCACTCTTAAGCAGGGTAAAAAACTGGAATCGGAGGCTTTAGTTCCGAAATTTAGAAAGAAACTTTATCCTGTTTTAAAAAAAAGTAAGTTACAGTTTAGTAAATTTATCTATCGCTGTCATTCTGAGCGAAGCGAAGAATCTACTTTTTTCAATTTGATAGAGATTCTTCGCTTTGCTCAGAATGACAAAATAGCAAAAGAGTTTAGGAAACGGCGGCTTTAGCCCCCGAATAAGACTTAAGAAGCAAGCTAAAGGAAGATAATGGGAAAAGTTTACGCAGCATTCCGATCTATTGGCGCTTATGTGCCGCAAAAAGTTTTAACAAATGCCGATTTCGAAAAAATGGTAGATACTAGTGATGAGTGGATAGTAAAAAGAACCGGCATAAAAGAGCGCCACATAGCAGACAAAGATGAAGCCACAAGTGATATGGCGGCAAAAGCGGCAAAAATTGCAATCGAGCGCGCAGGTTTAGATATAGAAGATATAGATTTGGTGGTTTTAGCAACCGTTACGCCGGATTATTTTAATATGCCTTCTACTGCTTGTCTGGTTTCTGAAAAACTTGGTATTAAAAATGTGCAGGCGTTCGATATAAGCGCTGCATGCAGCGGTTTTGTCTATGCACTCTCTGTAGCAAAAGCGTTTATCGAATCGGGTATGAAGCAGAATGTGCTGGTAATTGGGGCGGAGAAATTCAGCTCTATAGTTGATTATACCGATAGAACAACATGCGTTCTTTTTGGCGACGGTGCTGGTGCTGCTGTAATTGGCGCAACCAAAAATAAAGAAGAGGGTTTTTTGGATATTCACGCAAGCGCAGATGGCACATACTGGGACTTTTTAATCACTCCTTCGCCAGGTTCGGTAAACCCTGCAAGCTGCGAAGCGATAGAGCAGGGGCTGCAGTATGTTAAAATGAAAGGGAATGAAACCTTTAAGCTTGCTGTAAAAACACTTACAAAAGATGTAAAAGAGATACTTAAAAAGAACAATTTAGAAGCTGGCGATATTCCGCATTTTGTACCTCACCAGGCAAATTACCGTATTATCAAAGCGGTTGGCGACTCTTTGGGAATGCGCGACGACCAAGTGGTGCTGACAGTTCATAAATACGGCAACACTTCGGCAGCCTCTATCCCTATGGCGATAAACGATATTTACGAAGAGGGCAGATTAAAAAGCGGCGAAATGATGCTGCTAGATACCTTTGGCGGCGGCTTGACCTGGGCAAGCGCATTAATACCTTTTGCACCCGCAAAATGATAGACAGTGCAGTTGAACTTTTTAAAATTTTAAAAGAAAAAGGGTGGGACAACCCCAGCCGCGATGAGTGGTGGTGGCCAAACAGCGGCAGTTTCGAGACACTTGTAGGGGCTATTCTTACCCAAAATACCTCTTGGAATAATGTAGAAAAAGCGCTTGGCAATTTAAAAGAAGCTAACGCTTTAAGCTTGGAAAAAATAGCAAATATTCCCATTTTAACCCTACAAGAGTTAATTAAACCTAGCGGGTTTTATAAAGCGAAATCTAAAAATATTCAGCTTCTTTCGCAAAATATTATAAACGATTTTCAAAATTTCGAACAGTTTAAAGAGGCGGTAAGCCGTGATTGGTTATTGGCGCAGAGGGGAATAGGGCAAGAGAGCGCCGATGCAATATTAAATTACGCTTGCTACAAAGAGGCATTTGTGGTCGATAGTTACACAGCCAGGCTTTTAGAAGCTTTTGGTTACCAGTTTGAGAGTTACGAAGCGCTGCAAGAGTGGATATTGGAGAGTTTTTACAGCAGATACGAAGAGGTCTATCCAAATTTAAGCAGAGCCCAAGCCTACGCAAGAGCCCATGGAATGGTTGTAGAGTATTGCAAAGTTAATAAAAAGGGCAGGTCGGTTAAGATTGAGGCTTTAGGGGTAAGAAATGAGGATATGAGAAATTAGGCAAATTTTGCCTTTCTGTCATTCTGAGCGAAGCGAAGAATCTCTAATTGCCGGCAGTATATAATTTTAATCTATGGATTAATAATGAAAAAAGGTTATGTTTATATAGTTACAAATAAAACTAATAAAGTGCTATATATTGGTGTAACAAGTAATTTAGTTAAAAGAATTTATGAACACAAAAACTCTTTTGTAGATAGCTTTACTAGTAAATACAATTGCAAAAAGCTAGTTTATTATGAAATATTCAATAACATCCAAGAAGCAATTAAAAGAGAAAAATTTTTAAAAGGCAAAAAAAGAGAATATAAGCTGGCTTTAATTAATGATTTTAATCCAAATTGGAATGATTTGTATTATAATATTATTCACTAGTTATTGTTTGTGAATTTAGATATAGAGTCGTTTTGAGCGAAGCGAAGAATCTAGATAAAGAGAGTGAAAACTTTCTGTTTATCTGAGCCAAAGAGAGTGTGGAAAAAGCTCAAAATTTGCCTTAATCGTTATTCTGAGTGTAGCGAAGAATCTCTTTATTGCCGTTCAATCTAGATTCTTCGCTACGCTCAGAATGACTGAAATGGGTGATTTTACAGAAATTTTAACTTTTTGGGCAGTTTTAGCGTTGTGTTGCCTGAAAGATGGGATGCAACACATATCGGTTTTAAAAACCGTGGATTTCTGGTCAAGCCAGGATGACAGAATGCCTGACTCATCTTCATTCCTACGTAAGCGGGAATCCGAAGGATTGGTTGACTGGTTACTGGTTATTGGTGTATTGGAAAAAAATTTAAATAAAATACCCCTTCACCAATACACCAATATACAAAACCGTATAAAAGGAATAACAATTGGCAAAACAGAAAAAAAGAGCGACTGTTGAAGATTTAAAAGCTAGACTAGATGCCATAAATCCAGAACTTTTTGAAATGTTAAGCGCGCCTAAAACCCATTTTAGTTTTAGGGTAAATTTAAACCGCTCAAACACAGATGAGGTTTTGCAAGGGTTAAAAGAAGAGGGGTTCGAGCCTAAAGCTGTAGAGTGGTCAAACGAAGCGTTTATTTTGCCTATAGAAGATAGAGAAAAAATAGTAAAAAGCAAAATTTATACCGAAAATAAAATATATATTCAAAATCTCTCTTCAATTTTTGCAGCACTGAATTTAAAAATAGAGCCGCACTTTTGGGTATTGGATTTAGCCGCCGCACCTGGCGGAAAAAGTTTGATTTTTAGCGAAAGGGCGCAAAAAGTAAGCGCCGTAGAGCCCGATAAAAGCCGCTTTTTTAGAATGAAGCGCAACTTCAAAGAGTCTATGGCAAAAAATATCCAAACCTACAATAAAGACGGCAGATTTATCTATAAAGCCTGTCCACAGTGGTTTGACGCAGTGTTTTTAGACGCCCCGTGCAGCAGCGAATCGCACATAGATATGCAAAAAGGGATAACCTGGTGGAGCATCAGACGTATTCACAAATTTGCCAAACTGCAAAAAGAGTTGATAATTTCCGCTTTCGAATCTCTAAAAACCGGCGGCGAAATGATTTACGCCACCTGCACCTTCGCTCCGGAAGAAAATGAAGCGGTAGTAAATTTCCTGCTAAAAAAATACCCAAACGCAAAAGTTTTGCCAATAGAACACAAACTCCCAAACACCCAGCAAGGCATAACAAAATGGCAAAACGAAGAGTATTCAAACGAAGTTGCAAAAACCTTAAGAATTCTCCCAAACAAAGCTTACAGTGGCTTTTACATGGCTCGGATTAATAAGGATGAAGGGTGAAGGTAGAAGGATGAAGGGAAGGTGTTTTATATTCCTTCAACCTTCCACCTTCAACCTTCGTTCTTCCCCAAAATTACCTAATTTTAAACATTATATAGTAACATTTTATAAACATTTAAATAAGAGGGAAAGATATGTTTGATACTCTAACAGAGAGTTTTAAAAGTGCTATAAATAAAATCAGATTTCATGATGATGAGAAGGCTTTAAAAAAGGCTTTGAGTGAGCTTAAAAAATCTCTGCTTAAATCGGATGTCCACCATAAAGTTGTTAAAGAGCTTTTGAGTAATGTCGAAAGAGATGTTAAGAAAATGGGGGTGGGCAAAGATAACTTTTTAAATGCGCTTGCAAGGCACTTAAAAGATATTTTAACCGCAAAAGGCAACCAGGGGTTTGTATTTGCTTCAAAACCGCCAACAGTTGTGTTAATGACAGGTTTGCAAGGTAGCGGTAAAACCACAACTACCGGTAAATTTGCCTATATGCTTAAAGAGCAAAAAAAGAAAAAGGTTTTAATTGCAGCAGCAGACTTGCAGCGTTTGGCAGCGGTTGAGCAGCTTCGCCAAATTGCCGAGCAAGTGGGTGTAGATTTGGTTGCCGATGAGAATGCAAAGCCGGAAGATATTGTAAAAGAGGCTCTTAAAAAAGCCCAAGATGGGCTTTATGATGTGCTTTTAATCGACACTGCGGGGCGTTTAGCGATTGACGAAGAGCTTATGGAAGAGCTTGCGCGCATTAAAAAGATTGCAAATCCAGATGAGATTTTCTATGTTGCCGATGCAATGACCGGTATCGATGCGGTTAGAACCGCTGCAACATTTAAAGAGAAAATCGGCATTACAGGTGTTGTTTTAAGCAAATTTGATGCCGACAGCAAAGGGGGCGTTGCCCTTGGAGTTGCCCATCAAGTTGGCGTACCGCTTCGCTTTATCGGTAGCGGTGAAAAGATGCCTGATTTAGAAAGCTTTATTCCAGATAGAATAGTAAGCCGTTTAATGGGGGCAGGGGATTTAGAAACCCTAATAGAAAAAACAACCGCCGTTATAGATGAAAAGAGCGCTAAAAAAATCAATAAAAAAATTAAAAAAGGGCAGTTTAACTTTAACGACTTTTTAGAGCAGATGGAACAGATGAAAAAGCTGGGCTCTATGAAATCGATAATGAGCATGATTCCGGGAATGAGCTCTATTGCAAAGCAAATTGGCGATATCGATTTGGAAAATTCTAAAGAGATGAAGCAAATTAAAGCTATGATTAGCTCAATGACCCCAAAAGAGCGCGAAAACCCCGACCTTTTAAACAATTCACGCAAAAGAAGAATTGCAAAAGGCGCGGGGCTTGACCAGGTTCAGGTTAACCGCATTATTAAACAGTTTAAAAATGCTGCAAAAATGGCTAAAAAACTTTCTGGCAAAAACGGAATGAAGCAGATGCAAGAGATTATGAAACAGATGCAAGGGGGCGGAATTCCGCCGGGACTTTTAAGATAAGGAAAACCCTTGCTGGAAAAATCTTATGCAAAAGTTAATATTTTCTTAAAAATAACGGGAATCAAAGAGTTTAACGGTAAACTTTACCATACATTAAATTCCCGTTTTATGTTGGTAAAAAATTTATATGACACTGTTGAGTTTGTTCCTCAAAAGTGTGAGACTTTTACCATTGAGGGCATGGATATACCAAAAGAAGAGAATATTATATATAAAGCTTATAAACTTTTAAATGAGTATACAGGGGATTTGGATATATTGGAGTTTTTTTATAACCATAAGGTAGTAGTAAACAAAAAAATCCCTATGGGGGCAGGTTTGGGAGGAGGCAGTTCTAATGCTGCAACTTTCATTAAAATGGTCAAAAAAGTATGCAATTTAAAAATATCTTACGAGGAATTAGCAGAGATATCTTCTAAAATAGGAGCAGATATTCCGTTTTTTCTTTATGGTTACAGCAGTGCAAATGTCAGCGGTTTTGGGGAAATAATAGAAGAGTACAAAGAAAAGTCTTTAGATTTAGAAATTTTTACTCCCAAGTTATTGTGCAATACTGCAAAAGTTTATGCCGCTTTTAAAGATAACTTTTTGGATGAAACTTTTAAAGAAGCAGGCAAAGAGTATTTAAATAGAAGCTCCGAAGAGATTTTAAAAACAGCAAAAAAGCCTCATGATTTAAACGATTTATACAGAGCTGCTTTACTGGTTTATCCAGAATTAAAACAGTATGAAAATTTTGGTTTTTTTAGTGGAAGCGGCAGTTCTTTTTTTAAAATAAAAGGCAGTTAAAATTCAAACCCTCCGCCGCTTCCTTTATTCATACTTTCGTAAACTGCTTTTACATAACTGTTTCTCATTTCGCACCCTATAACCTCTTTGCACTTAAAGCAGCTTTTAAGGCTCTGTTTTTCTTGGCACTCTTTTAACTCTTTTAATTTTTTATCAAGTGCCAATTCCCATTTATCTTTTTGCTTATTTTCCACTATAAGCCTCTTTGACTTTTTCTATTTCATATTTAGAGCCAAAAAAACACGGTGTTGTATCGTGCGGATGGTTCGGTTTAAATTTTAAAAGCGAAACCCCTTTATCATCTATCGCTTCTCCGCCCGCCTCTTTAAATGCCAGGGCAAACGGTATAACCTCAAACAGTGCGCGCAGTTTCCCTTTTGGCTTATCCACTGTGCCTGGGTAACTAAAAAGCCCGCCCCCTTTTAGTAAAATTTGATGCAAATCAGGAACCATTCCCCCGCTGTATCTTAATCGGTAACCCTCTTGGAAAATAGATTCTATTAGCGCTTTATGGCGTGGATACCAGTTTTTCTGGGTTGCACCGGGGGCATTTATTTTACCTTTCTGCTCAAGCTTTACCTCTTTTTGCATAGCAAATTCAGAGCCGTTATATCTATATAAAACAGGATTTGAACCTTTTATGGTTTTTACAATTTCAAGCCTTGGCCCGTAAACAACATAAGCGCTTGCAAGCAGATTTTCTCCGCACAGTTCACCTTTGTAAATGCCAAAAATCGAACCTACCGAGAGGTTAAAATCGACAATGCTAGAACCATCCAGCGGGTCATAACACACAGTGAATTCCCCGTTTGGATTAAGCTCCAGCTCCCCCTCTTTCTCTTCGCTTATAACCGATTTAATCGATTTAACATTTTTAAATTCATTTTCTATAATTATATCGCTTTGGATATCCAGTTTTAACTGCACATCGCCTGTAGCATTGCTTGAATCGCTGTATCCGCTCTCTCCGGTTTTAATTAAATTGTCTATTTTTACTGCTATCTCTTCTATTTTGCTAAAAATTGCATCCATTTTACACCCCTATTTTAACTGCATTTTTCCAGATATACTGGATAATTTCATCTGTATCGTTCAAATTTAAAATCTCTGCGTTTAAACCTTTTAGCTGCTCTTTTGGCACACTCTCATCTACTGCTACCGCCTGTAAATAAGGGAGATAACCGGGTTCTATTTTACCTCTGAAAATACCTATCCGCGGAAGCTCCCAGGTTTTGAGCCCCTCTACCATAAGCAGATCAAACTCTCCAAACATTTCGACCAATTCATTTAAGCCGGATTTTTGATGCTTAAACATTGTGGTTCTGGTTTCTGAAACCACTGCAACATCTGCTCCGCTTTTAAAAAATCTGTCGCTGTCTTTGCCCTCTTTATCAAAAACAGCTTTATCTTTGGGATCATGTTTTATAATTGCAATTTTGTAATCTTTAGAGAGTTTTTTGGAAATTTTCTCTATAATTGTTGTTTTGCCGCTGTTAGACGGCCCTGTAAAAGCAATTGCCAGCTGTTTCATTACCGCACTTTAAATTTTTGAGTAATTATACCTAAATTTATGATAAAATTATCAAAAGGATTTTAAATGAGAACAGTTTTTATAATTATAGTTTTAATGTTTTTTTCGGGTTGCACAAATAGCAACAGCAGCTTAAAAAGATTAAAAAGCAACCATAAATTGTATGAGAGGTTAGGAAACTGCACAGCTGTAATAACTAAAAGCGCAACAGTTTATATAGAAACGCTCCCTGCAAAAAAAATTAAAGTGTTAATAAACAGCAGAGACAGAGAAAAAGATATTTATTTAAGCAAATGCAAAATTGATAAAAAAGAAGTAAATATAGTTCCAGTTCATGACAATTATCCATTTAATATAAATTGGCTTAAAAGTTATAAAATAAGTTCACACTTTTTAAATAATAAAAAACAGGCAGTTTTAGAGTGCGAGTTAAGCAATGGTGAAAAATTTAGCAAAATTTTATTTCAGTAAAATGCATTTTCCGTTTTTTATAGATATAACCCCTTCTAGCTCTGCTTCATAAATTTTATCCCCAAATTTCAAAACCGCTTCTTGAAGTGTAGGTGACTGTTCCAAAAAGAGAATAAACTCATCTTTCTCTTCTATTAATGTGCCAAAACGGTTTGCAAACTGTTCTATATCGTAAATTGGTTTGGCTAAACCGTTTTTTAAAAGTTCATTTGTGCCCAGGCTTTCATTTAATCTATGGGGCAAAACATATATCTCTTTTCCCATTTTTAAAGCAAATTCGGCACTTCTTAAGCTGCCGCTGTTTAAATTGGCTTCGCACACAACCAAAACTTCGCCAAGTGCAACCACAAGCTCATTTCTTAAAACAAAACTCCATTTTGTGGCTTTAAATCCCGGTTCAAAAAAGCTTAAAACCAATCCTTGTTTCTCTATCTCTTCTATTAAGCTTCTATTTACTGCTGGATATTTAATATCCAGCCCGTTAGCAACAACAGCAATTGTGTTTTCTGCTTTTGCTCCGCGGTGCGCCATCGCATCTATTCCCATGGCTGCGCCGCTTACAACTGCAACGCCCCTTTTTGCCAGCTCTTTAGCCAGTTTAAAAGTAAAATCCCTGCTGTAAGCGCTTGGGCGTCTGGAGCCCACAATTGAAATTTTGCGCCTGTTTAAAAGCTTTTTATCTCCGATATACCAGAGTTTTTTGGGCTTCTTTTCCATAAGCCCCAACTCTTTTATTCCAAAATCTACACTTTTAAAACTCATCGATATAAACCGTTTTTAAACTTTGAATAAGTTTAGCCAAATTTTTTAAAGCTTTAAAGGTTTGCGGATGGGGGTGGCCGATAATAACAGCATACCCCTGCCTTTTTGCTAATGCCACACCCTGTTTAAGCTCTTTTTCTATTGCTTTAACTGTGATAGTGTTGTCTATAAAAAGGTCAGATTTTAAATATCTTTTGTGGTATTTTTTAGCAATTTTTGGAAACTGGGTTTTTCTTGATGTCCTGCTGTCTAAAAATATAAAGCCGTTATCTATAAGCGCTTTATAAAGCCTGTCGCAGGCGGCATAATTTTCGCTGAATTTACTGCCGGTGTGGTTGTTTATATATTTTGCACCGGGGAAAAGGCGGCGGATCTCTTTTAATCTTCTGTTTATCTGTTTTTGGCTGTCTTTTATATGGATTACTTTGTAAATTTTATTCATTTGGCGGCTGTAGGATTCAAGAGGCAGGTGCACCATAAAATGTTTTAATCCTTTTGCTAGTTTATAACTTTGCATATTCATTCTGGTTGGCGGGAAAATTGATGGTGTAACTTTAAACGGAAGGCTTTTAATCATATTTAACTGATACCGGTGGGAGATGTCATCAATAATAATAAGCAGTTTTGCCGGGCTTTTTTTTAATTTTTTTACTGTATCGTTTTTATTATTGATTTTTTTTACAGATATATTTTTATCATTGGTACTGTTTTTTTTATAACTGTTAGAAAGAGTATTTTGGGATTTTACTTTTTTGATTTTTACTGCCGGTGCAATATATTGATTGGTTTGTTGAATATTAACCGGCGGGTTTTCATCGAAGCTTTCAATTACTTCAATTCCCTCACTAAAGAGTAAACTGCTAATAGCAATAAAAATAAAAACTAACCTGTTAATCAATTTAAACCTTTTTTTTGCATTATTTTACTTAAAGGATTTTAATAAAAGGTAAAAACAGGATAGCAAAGAGGAAATTAGAAACAAATATTACCCGCAAAAGCGGGTATTATTTAAAGTTTGCCGTCAAGATGGTCTGCAAGTCTTTGAAGTTTTACTTTGTAAGCTTCGATATCGAAATCTTTAACTCTTGCTACACCGTCTTCGATAGCTGCTTGAGCAACTGCAGATGCAACATATACAAGCACTCTTCTATCAAACGGAGAAGGGATAATATATTCTGGTCCAAACTCCATAGTTTCTCTGCCGTGAGCTTTCTTAACATGTTCAGGAACCGGCTCTTTAGCCAATGCTGCAAGTGCGCGTGAAGCTGCCATTTTCATATTTTCGGTAATTTTAGTAGCTCTAACATCCAATGCGCCTCTAAAGATTTGCGGGAATCCTAAAACATTATTTACCTGGTTAGGATAATCACTTCTTCCTGTTCCTATAATAATATCTGGGCGCGCCTCTTTTGCAACAGGCGGTTTAATTTCAGGATTAGGGTTTGCACAAGCAAATATAATAGGTTTATCAGGCGTCATAGTATGAAGCCATTCAGGTTTAATCAAATCCGGTCCTGAAAGGCCAAGAACCATGTCTGCACCTTTAATTGCATCTTCTAAAGTTCTATCAGGCGTATCGAATGCAAACTCTTGCTTATATTTGTTAAGGTCATCTCTTCCGCTGTGAATTACACCTTTAGAGTCAAGCATAGTAATATTTTTAACACCAAGCTGTTTATACATTTTTGCACAAGCAATTCCAGATGCTCCGGCACCAATTACTACAACTTTTAAATCTGCAGGGTCTTTACCGGTCATCTCTAAAACATTAATCAAACCTGCTGTTGTAATAACTGCTGTTCCGTGCTGGTCATCGTGGAATACCGGAACATTACAAATCTCTTTTAATCTCTCTTCGATTTCAAAACATTTTGGCGCTTTAATGTCTTCTAAGTTAATTCCGCCAAAAGTATCTGCTATTCTTGCAACCGTTTCAATAATCTCTTCGGTATCTTTAGTGTTGATTTCAATATCTATAGCATCAACATTTGCAAATGTTTTAAATAGAACCGCTTTACCTTCCATAACGGGTTTGCTGCTTAAGTGACCTATATCTCCAAGCCCAAGAACCGCAGTTCCATCGCTGATAACTGCTACAAGGTTTCCTTTGTTTGTATATTCATAAGCTTTCTCTTCATCTTTTTCAATCTCTAAACATGGATATGCAACGCCTGGGCTGTAAGCCATTGCCAGCTCTTTTTCCGTATCGCACGGCTTTGTTAAAAGCGTTCCAATTTTACCATTTGTGTCAAATTCGCTGCGCGCTTTGTGGTACTCTAGTGATTCTTGCTCAAATGTGCTCATTTCATCTCCTACTGTAATTTTTTAGATAGATTTATTTTACTCTTAAACAGTTTAACTTAAAATATTTTCAAATAAATTCGGAGTAAAAAAATCGCAATTGTAACTTTTTGTATAAAAGCATAAGATAATGTTACGGATAGAAACGAGGGATTAGTGAGTAGTGATAGTGATAGTTAAGGGGGGCAAAGGTTGGAGTTACTATTAAAAATTGGCATCACCCAATTCATTATCACTACCACTAACCACTATCACTAAAAACTAAAAAGCCCTCCATCGTTTTCGCACTCATCCAGCAGGCACTCTTGGTGGGTTTGCAGCTCTTCACTTACGCAACAGGCGCACTCATGGCAGATATATCTGTAACTTTCAGCATCAAAGTAGATAATATCCCCCTTTTCAAACTCATTGTAGCATCTTGCGCAAAATTTTGAAACATTTTCTAAAATATGCGAATCGGCTCTCTGCTGCAAAAATATTTCGTGATTAATCTCTACCATTTTCTATCTCACTTATCATTTTTTTAGCTTCTGTTAAATTTTTATCCAGTTCAATCGCTTTTTTATAAAGATTGAGCGCCTGTTCTTTATTGCCTAAATCATAAAGGGTGTTTGCATAATTAAAATAGTAGGGGGCATAAGAACTATCCAGCTCCAGCGCCTTTTTATGGTGTTTTATTGCGGCTTCTTCTTCACCAAGCTTATGGAGGGTGTTTGCGAGCAAATTGTGTGCCAAATCATCATTTGGGTTCATATCCAAAAGCCTTAAAAACTGCGCTTTTGCATTTGAAAAATCATTCATATTCATATATGCAACCCCAAGCATCCTTATAGCTTCCATATTTTTGGGTTCCAAAATCAAAAGCGACTGCAAAGCTTTTTTTGCTTCGATATTATCGCCATTATCAAGCGCTTTTTTAGCAATATCAAAAAGCTGCTCCACCCTGTTTTGCCTGTTGCTTATGCCAGTTGCATCAGAAGCTGGAAGAGTGCTTTGCTGCGGCGTTTTTGCTTCGAAATCAACCCCTCTTTTAGGATAATCGCCGCTAAAAAGCTGCTTAAAAAATATCCCAAAAATGGTCAGTGCTACCAAAGTTAATATAATTTGAAACTCACTCATAAGTTTGAAGCCTTTTTGCTGAAAATCTGTTATAGTATAGATAAAATTAGATAAAAAAGTGCTAAAATTACAAAAACTAAAAAGGAAAAATATGAGTATTAAAGAGCAAATTAAAGCTGGAATAAAAGAGGCTATGAGAGCAAAAGACACCGCAAGACGCGACACTTTAAGAAATTTAAGCGCCGCAATAAAACAGGTTGAAGTTGATGAAAGAAGAGAATTGAGCGATGCTGATGTAGAAGCGATTTTAACAAAATATGCAAAACAGAGAGAGGATGCAATTGCTCAGTTTAAAGAGGCCGGAAGAGATGATTTGGTAGAAAAAGAAGAGGCCGAACTTGCAATAGTAAAATCTTTCCTTCCTGAGCCGTTAAGCGATGAAGAGCTTGAAGCTTTGGTAAAAGAGACAGCCCAAGAAGTCGGTGCAACTTCAATGCGCGATATGGGTAAAGTTATGGGTGCAATAAAGGCAAAAGTCGGTTCAAGGGCAGATGGCGGCAA
>JALVXO010000062.1 GCA_027022775.1 Campylobacteraceae bacterium | reverse complement strand
AAAATGTCAGCTCTTTGCAGACCCAATACCTTTTTTATAAAGGAACGCAGGTTTTTGATGAGGTAAAAGAGTTAAACAGCAAGCTAAAATATGATATAGTTCAAAAGAATAAACGAAACTATTTATGGATAAAGCCAAATGATTCTTAAACTGATACTTTTAATTGCAATTATCTATTTTCTTTACAAAGCGCTTGGGGGGTCGTTTTCTCTGCCAAAAAAAGAGCCTAAAGAGAGCGCAGATGATGGCAATGAGCTTGTAGAGTGCTCAAGCTGCGGTGTTTATATTACCAAAAAAGAGGCGAAAATTAAGTTTGGAAAATATTATTGTGATGAGTGTGTGGATTAAAGAGGAAGGGTGAAGAGAAGAGGGCGGTATGATATTTGCATAATTGTAAAAACGGAAATTTGGAGTAATTTAGAAAAAAATTTAAACCCAAATTTTGCATTAGCTAACACTCTACCTGTATTGGTTATTGTCAGGCGGGGGTATAATATATCTTCTTATGCAAAATTTGGGTTTAAAACAGAGGTTTTTTAATACTAGACGAAGTTTTTCCTGTAATCTTAACAAAGGAGAATAAATGATAAAAATTATAAAAAGCAGCGAAAGCTCTTTTAAAAGCGAATTTAACGAACTTTTAGAGCGCGGCAGAATGGATATAGAGAGTGTCAGCAAAACTGTGCAGGATTTAATAAACGAAATTAAGCAAAACGGCAACAGTGCAGTAAAAAGCCAAATTGCGCGCTTTGACAGGTGGGAGCCTAAAGAAGACGGCGATTTGCAAGTCTCTGCCGAAGATATGCAAAAAGCTTATGAAAATTTAGACGAAAATATCAAAAAAGCGCTGCACCTTGCTTATGAGAGAATTAAAGCGTATCACGAAAAACTGCTTCCTAAAAGCTGGGATTACAAAGAAGAGAGCGGCAATATTTTGGGGCAGAAAGTAACCCCGGTTGATAGAGCGGGGCTTTATATCCCGGGCGGAAAAGCGGCATATCCAAGCAGCCTGCTTATGAATGCAATACCTGCAATTGTTGCTGGCGTTAAAGAGATAGTTGTCTGCACCCCGGCACCAGATAATGAACTAAATGAATTGCTGCTAGCAGCCTGCCATATCTGCAATTTAAAGAAGGTGTTTAAAGTCGGCGGTGCCAGCGCAATCGGCGCAATGGCTTACGGAACCGAAACTATCCCAAAAGTGGATGTAATTACAGGTCCTGGGAATATTTTTGTAGCAACTGCCAAAAAGCTTGTTTACGGCGATGTAAATATCGATATGATTGCAGGACCTAGCGAAATTGGAATTATCGCTGATGAGAGTGCAAGAGAAGATTACCTGGCAATCGACCTATTAAGTCAGGCAGAGCACGACGAAATGGCAAGCTCTATTTTAATTACACCAAGCCAAGAATTGGCAGAGAAAGTAAGCGCAAAAATAGAAGATTTCTTAAACTCCTTAAGCCGCAAAGAGATTGCACGAAAATCGATAGATGAGCGCGGCGCAATAATTGTTACAAAAGATTTAGATGAAGCTGCCGATTTAATGAACCAAATCGCCCCAGAACATTTAGAAATAGTAACAAAAGAGCCGTTTGCCCTTCTAAATAAAATAAAACATGCCGGCGCTATTTTCTTGGGAGAATACACCCCAGAACCTATAGGCGACTATATCGCAGGGCCAAACCACACTTTGCCAACCGGCGGAACTGCGAAATTTTACTCCCCTTTAAGCGTTGAACACTTTATGAAAAAAAGCTCAATAATTTCAATGAGCCGCGAAGGAATTAAACAAATAGGCCAAGAGTGTGCGCTTATTGCAGATATAGAAGGCCTCACCGCCCATGCAGAGAGTGTGCGGATAAGATTGAAAGATTAATCTTTTTTATTTTTAAAGCGGAGCCAAATTTTATCGGCTCTGCCGATATATTTGCGGCTTATATGAAAATATAAAGAAGAGATATACTCTACAGCCACTACTACTATTCCTGTAGCAATAACAATATTGTAATCAAATGTTGTCTCTAGTGATAAAACAAGCGAAGTTAACGGAAGTTTCATTAAAACCCCCATAAACACCGCAGCTCCTACTGATGCAAAGTAAAACGGCTCTTTTATAATATTAAAATCTGCTAAAATTATTCCAAAACTGTATCCTGCCAGTGCACCGATTGTCATAAGAGGCAAAAACATCCCTCCAACCGAATTTGCATAAATAGAAACTGTTGTACCAATAATCCTAAGTATCAAAATTGTAAAAACAAATTCAAGCCCAAGTCCGCTTTGCTTATTTATTAAATAATTAACCATCTCTTTGCCTGAAAATGCCGCATGCGGTTCTATTAAAAGAATGGTACCGACAACTCCGCCCCCTATTATAGAAAAAATATAATTGCGGTATTTGGAAGCATTTTTAAAAATCTCCAAATCGATAAATCTTAAAACCTTCTTTTTTAAAAAAAGATAAAAATATACAAAAACTGTTATATACGGAATAAAAACCAAACTTGCAATAAAAAATTTTAAATCAAAATTTCTTCCAACTGAATAATAAAAATTAATAGGTTCCAAAAAATTTATACTTATGGCAAAAGCAATAATAGAGCCTACTATTAAGTATGCAATATGTTTTTTTAAAAATTGGTAAGCTATATACTCAACTGCAAATGCTATACCGGTAAGAGGCGAAACAAATATTGCAGCAATTGCACTGCTTGCCCCGACGCTTATCATCATCTTAACAAGCATTTTTGGCAATTTAAAAAGTTTATGTATATTATAAGCAATCATTGCCCCAATACCGGCACTTGGACCCTCTGTTCCAACCATAAAACCGCTTGCAAGCGAAAGAGTAGAACTGATAATTTTAAAAAACAGGGTTTTTAATCTTAATGTCATGCGGTTTTTTACTATAGAGTCTGCAATCTCATTTATCGTATACTCTTTTATATTCGGATCTCTGCTTACTAAAATATTTACTATAAAAATTGCAACTGTAGGAATTAAATAGATATACCACACCGGCAGTTTTGAAATAGTCTCTTTTGGGTCTCCCATAAAAAGAGAAGTTTTTACAAAAATAATTAGCAATTCATAAATAGTTATTAAAATACCGCTAAAAATTCCTGTTAAAATAGTTGCAAATATAATTTTAATAATCACTGCTTATACCTGAATTTGATTTAACCTAAATTTTGCATTAAAAGGTGCATCAATTCAGATGATGTATCGGCTAATGCAAATTCTGGGTTTAAAATTTGATTTATTATATACTTTATAATCTAAAACATTTTAGCAAATTTAAAATAATCCAAGTTTTATTTATGTTAGTGGCTAAAAATGTAAATATTTTTTAATAACTGTATACTTTTTGCAATCAAACTTTTGATACAATTTTATGTTAAAATTGCAAAAAGGAGAGTAAATGACAATTATAAAAATCTTTCTGCTTATTCTAACTTCTGCAGTATATG
>JALVXO010000061.1 GCA_027022775.1 Campylobacteraceae bacterium | reverse complement strand
CTTCAAAGAGCCGTGTTTTGCAAGAGTTAAAGGTGCAAAATAAAAAGCATATTGTAATCTCGGCGGGGAGCGATGTTTTAAATATCAGCATAGCACAAGAAATTTTACATCTTAACAGTGAAGCAAAAATATTTTTGCATTTAAATAATAAAAACTTTAAAGATTACCAAAAAAGTGGCGGTATTTTAGAGGGGAAAAATATTAAAATCTTTTCGTATTACGAAGAGGCGGCACGGGAATTGTTTGAAACTACCGATATTGACGGGGCTGGCAAAGAGATAATTAAAAGCGATAAAGGGTTTGCTATTGCAGTAGTTGGCAATACGAAACTGGCACAAGAGGTTGTGGCTCAAGCTTGTGTTGTGGGGCAGCTGCCTAATGGAAACAGAGTAACTGTTTACTGTATAGATAAAGATGCAAAAAGCTTTAGAGAAGCTTTGGTGCTGGAGTTTAAAAATATTGAATCTGTGCCTAATGTAAGTTTGGAATTTATAGAAGCAGATTATACAAAAGAGGCATTTTATGAACATAGTGTATGGCAAAAAGAGTTAACAAATATTGTGCTTTGTTTCGAGGAAGATAGTGTAAATTTAGAGATAGCAAACCGCTTGACAAACTTTACATTTATAGATGCTATTGTTGCTAAAGAGTTCAATACAAAAATTGCTGTTGCAATGAAAGCGAGTAATAAATTGGGTGAGAGTTTGGCTCAAAACAATAACTTGTATGAACATATTATTATTTATGCCCAAAACAGCAAATGTAGCAGAAAAGAGTATATAGTTTCTAAAAGCCGTGATGCTTTGGCAATTGGAGTGAATTTTGTATATAAAAATATCGGTGCAAAATTGGAAAATTATGATGAGTATAAGTATAGTTTTTACCGGTATGACGGTAAAGAGTTTAATGAGAATGAGTATTTAGATATTAATATTCATGATTGGTATGAGCTTTCTTATTTTCATAAAGAGTCAAACAGGGCAGTTGCAGACCATATAAAAACCAAGTTGAAATATCTGGGATTAAAGTTGCAAAAAAGCAGCAAGGATAAAAAAAGGCTTTTTGAAATAAATAAAAAACTTTTTGATGAAAAACTAACCGATATTGTGAAATTAGCTAAATCAGAACACTACCGCTGGAATGCTTTTCACTTTTTACATGGGTTTAAAAAGATAGATTTTGTTACAAAAGAAGAGAAAAAAATGTTAAAAAAGGATCACGAAAAAAGAAGAGTGCATATGTGTTTAGTGCCGTTTGATGAGTTTAAAGCAAGAGATAAAGAGTTGCAAAAATTAGGTTACACCCAAGGGCAGTTTGAAGGGTATGATATTATGATAGTTAAGTTTATTCCTCATATTGCAAGTTATGCAGGGTATGAGTTGGTGGAGAGAGAAGATGCAAAGTGATATTTTTAATTTAAACCAAAATTTTGCAATAATTGCAGTTAAATGGCAACCACAAGAGGTTGCTTTTATATTTGGAAAAAAGAAAGGGAAAAGCTGAAAATGGTAAAACCATCAACTGTAACTAATCCTCTATCTTCATGATCTTTTCAACTCTCTGCTTATGGCGGCCGCCTTCGGGTTTGGTGGTTAGGAAGGCTTCTATTACGCTTTCTACTGTTCCTAATCCTAGCACTCTTTGTCCAAAGCAGAGTATTTGGGCTTCGTTGTGGGCTCTTGCCATTGCGGCTGTGTAGGCGTCGTGGCAAAGGGCTGCGCGTACGCCTTTTACTTTATTTGCTGCTATTGACATTCCGATGCCTGTGCCGCAAATTAAAATACCAAAGCTGTCTTCGTTGTCGCGCACCGCTTCGGCGCATTTTCGGGCGTAGTCTGGATAATCAACTCTCTCTTTGCTGTGTGGTCCTAAATCTTCTACCTCTATGCCTTTAGATGTAAGCAAATTTTTTACAAAATCTTTATACTCAATTCCTGCGTGGTCTGTTGCTATGAAAAATTTCATTGTTTCTCCTGTTTTATTGTAATATTTGTGATGGCAATATTAAATTTAAAATCCACCCTACCGGTGCAAAAAGAATATTTGAAACCCCCGGTGTAAATAGAATTGCAAACAAAATTATCATACCAAAAGGGTATATTTTGCTGTAAATTTCGCCAAATTTGTGCCAGCCAAGCATTTGCGAAAGGTAAAGAAGCGCCTGCGAACCATCTAATGGCGGTATTGGCCAGAGGTTAAATACTGCAAGCACAACATTTATCATAATGCTTTGAGCCAAAAAGTAAAGAATAAAAATATCAAATATATTTTGGAGGTTCGTAAAAAGCGGCAAAATTGTTGCAAAAAATGTAGCTAAAAGCAAATTGTATGTAATTCCAGCCAAAGCTACCGCGATTGCACCGCCGTAACCTTTGTTTCTAATTACAGTTGCTATATCTACCGGCACAGGTTTAGCCCATCCAAAAAGAAACGGGGCATGGGTAAAATAAAGAACCGCCGGTATTAAAATTGTTCCTACAGGGTCTATATGGTTGATTGGGTTTATGCTCAAGCGTCCCTGTATTTTTGCCGTATTGTCGCCATATGTATAAGCAATCCAGCCGTGCATAATTTCGTGCCCGATAATTGCAACTGCAAGCGCCAAAACAGAGGCTGTTATTTTTAAAATTTCAATATTTTCAATCATGGGGCTTCTCGTATTGCATTTTTTCTATATTTCTAAACATTCTGTCCCAGCGGATTGTAAAGCGGTATCTGTTCCACTTTTTCTCGCACTCTTTTGAGAGAGGCTCAAGGTTTCCGCACACTTTTTTAAGTGCTTGCCAGTCGCGCCCGCCGCCAATTCCTTTTGCAACGCGCTCATAACTTCTATACTCTAAGCTAAAATAGGTAACCCACGGCTTGCCGATTATTAAAGAATAGGGTACAGAACCCCAGAAACGGCTGTCGTCTGAATTATCTCGGTTGTCGCCTATCATATAGAAATGGTCTTTTTCCACTTTTTTGTAAAAAGCATTAATAGGCGTCGGAAAAGTCCCGCTTACTGGCGCATCCAAATCTTCGGCATACACCGGCTGCATATCGATTTTGTTGTTTGTTAAAATGTATCGCTGCATCAATTCATAACTGTTTACCGGGAGTTCTGGCTTATACTGAATACCCGGGAAGATATCTTTATAAGGGTTGTCAACCCAAAGTTTCCCCATGGTTTTAACAATTTTTTGGCTAGGGTAATTTTTTTTGATGTAATCGTCGCCTTCATGGAAATGTATTAAGAGGTGCTTGTCGTAATATAAAATTTCATCCCCGCCTACTGCCACGCAGCGCTTAACAAAGTGCTGTTTTGGGTTTGGCGGATAGTAGAAAATTACAATATCCCCTCTTTTAGGGCGTTTTCCTTCTATTAGGTGGCCGTTTTTATTGAAATCCGGCAGCACTTTAATTCCGATTATTGGAATTTCAGGTATTGTAACGCCGTAAGCAAACTTTTTAGCAAACAGAAAATCGCCAATTAGCAGTG
>JALVXO010000060.1 GCA_027022775.1 Campylobacteraceae bacterium | reverse complement strand
TAGAGCGGTTAAATTTAAAGAATCTATAAGTGATTATCTTTTTACAATCGCTTTAGGTATCGACCAATTAGGTGCTGCAATATTATATCAAAAAGAGAATTGGACGGTGTCTAGCTATACTTATTTATTGTGTGTGAAAGGTAAAAAATTCGCTTGTAAGTTTATGAAGTTAATTGATTTGTTTTTTGGTAAAGGACATTGTAAGCAGAGTTTTATAAATGAAAGTAAAGAAGATTTGAAAGAATTTAAAGAAATTAGGCTATAATAAGAGAAAATGCAATTATAGAGGTAGCCTATGACAGAAAAAGCATTACAAAAAGGCGGAGCTGCGGCAGCGGGTGTAAGTGCAGGCGCAAACAGTATTTATTCAGAACTTCACGCTCTTCACGACCCATTTTTCTTTTTGGTTGGGATACTAGGTGCGATTATTAGCTTATCGGCTACACTATACGACTTCTATCACGCAGAAGATAGAGTTAATTGGCGGGTTTTACTTACAGACCTGATAAAAGGTTTTATAGCAGGTGCATTACTAGCGCCATTCGTATTTATGAGTTTAAACGCATTTGGAAACGCGGGTTTGCACCGTATCGATGAAAATTTAACCGTTACGGATAAAACCGTTTGGTTTCTTTTTTCTTTAGCATTAAGCTGGGGCGCTGTAAACCTATTAGATGCTATAATAGCTATACCTAAAGCGATTATATCTTTTATAAAAAATAGGTTAGGGGGCTAAAATGTTGGATAGCTACACAATAGGGCAATTTATATTGTCTGCTTTAATTTTTTTATTAATAATTACAGGTAGCTGGAAGCATAGCTACACTACAACATTAACGGTTTTTTGTACTAGTATAGCATTGCATTTTTATAAAATTGGATATTATGATTATTGCTATTGGTTATTAATAAGTGTTAGCGTATTAATAACAATTAGAGCAATGCTGCATAAGCAGAAAGACAGATTAATAAAGGCTTAAAAATGTTTCTTAAAAAGTTTTTTTCTAATATTTGGCTCTGGATATCTACTGCTTTTATAGTTTTGTTTGGATTATTAAAGTGGGAGAAGTTAGAAAGTAAAAAGCTTAAAAAAGAGCTTGAGAGCAAAGAGGTTGATTTAAAGATAAAAGACTTTGAAGCAACTCAAGCAAAAATTAAAAACGAGGTGCAAAATGAAGATATTAATATTAAACCTAATAGCGATATTACTATTTAGCGGATGCAGCACTAAATATGTTGCAAAGTGTCCAAAAATTGAATATTATGACAAAAATATAACAATCCATATAAATAGTAGAGGCGGGCTGGACAAGGATGAGGCTATAAAGCTAATACAGCACTGTAAAAAAGTTAAAAAATACTATAAAGCAGTTCTTACAGAATATAACAAAAATTTTACAAAGGATATTAAATGAAGTTTTTAAAAGATGTATCAATACTAATGAATGATGGTAAAGTTATTTATTTTGGAACAAAATATGATACTCTTGCTAAAATGCAAGAAAGAGATAATAAGCTAGATATAGCTAATCATTTTAAAAAAGGCGATGAGTTTCCAGTAGAAAAATACATTCCAGAAGATATATTAAAGCAAATGAAGAAAAAAGGTTTTTTATAATGGCTAATTTTATAGAAGTTATGGATATTATCTGGCAAGTAGAGCATAGAAATGACCCAAGCCGTGCTTTGCACTTCAACAAAAAAGAAAAAAGCTATACATTTTATGGAATATATCCATATACAAAACTAAAAAGCCATAAAAAGATTATAGAAGCATTAAAGCGTAACAACTGGAATATACGCAAAGCTTCAAGAGAATTAGCAAAAGATAACGATTTATATCAAGAGGTGCTTTTATACTATTATGAGCATTTTTGGCAACCATTAAAGCTTGATTTTGTTAAATCTACACTTATTGCTAAAGAGTTAATGGTTTTTGCGGTAAATATAGGCTTAAGCCCGCACAGAAAAAAGACTATTATTAAAATTGTCCAAGAGATACTTAATAAAAAAGGCAACTGTAAACTTAAAGCTGATGGATATGTTGGCCCCAAAACTCTTAAATGCTTAAATAGCTTTAATGATATTGAGTTCAGTAGAATGTTTGATGAATACGAAATTAAGTGGTATCACAAGCTAGTGGATAGAGTGCCTAGATTGAAATGGGCATTAAGGGGGTGGATAAATAGGGCAAAGTATGTGTAGGGGTAGCAATATAATTTTTTTAACATAATATATATTATGTTAACAAATATATTTTTTCGAAATCTTTTAAGCATACATTCTTATAAGATATAGTATAATGATAATGCCGCAAAGGTACTCATAATTACTCCTTAACGACATCCTTTTACTCCTATAGTGTTTTCCTCCTGCACTATAGGAGGTTTTTATTATTTTAAGCTACTAGCAATTAGAATAAATCCAAAAAACAGCACCATTATAAAAAGAATAAAATATAAATCTTTAAAATGAGTTGTTGTTTGCCTAATCCACTTGCGATATGTTCGAGGGTTGCATTTTTCTAAAGGAATTAGAGAATGCAAAGAGTCTGGCGCTTCTCTGTGGCAATAGCGACACAAGCAAACGCCATTGTTAAGCGAATAAGCTTTTTTGGGATATATGGATTTAGGGTATAAGTGGTGCGCTTCAAGATGTTTTTTGCTTCTACTTCTTGCGCACCTGTTAAAATACAATGTTTTAACCATTTTTGACCAATGGGCCAATCTATTGCTATCTAGACTCATATATCATTAAAATGGTATTTCTTCTTCATCTATATCGATTTCTGGAATTTTTGGCTCTTGTGGCATAGTTTGTGTCGTATTCTGCATAGGCTTAGGTGCTTGTTGTTGCATCTGTGGCTGAGATTGAGCAGCTGGTGCTTCATAACCACTGTTATATTGGTTATTTTGTGCTGCTTCTGCTTTTGTATCTAACATTTGCATACTCTCAACCGTTACAGAGTGTCGACTTCTTTTAGTACCATCTTGAGCGACCCACTGCTCTAGTATAAGTCTTCCTTCTACTAAGACTTTACTTCCCTTTCTAAGGTATTGGTTGGCAACCTTTAATAGCTCTTGTATCAAATTCATTTTAATTCCTCTATATTTTCTTTAATATATTCTATTGCCTCTTGACTTCCATAACAAACTTTACTTACACACACATAAGATTTAGCAACCTTTTCTAAAAACTCTTTTTGGGCCTTAGATACACTAATACCAGCATAACTCAAATTTCCATTTTTGAGTTTTTTGGGTGGTCGCTTCATCTCTATAAACAGTACCCTATTTTTTAAGACAACTACTAAATCGCTAACCCCCGCCCTAACCCCCTCAAGCTTTAAATTCTTAGCTTCTCGAGCGTTGCGACTGCCACCATTTGGGACTGCAAAAAAAGCAACTATCTTACCTCTAGCTTCCATAAAAGCTAAAAAGTTCACAACGACTCTTTGATGATTATGCTCAATCTTCATTTACCCTCCTTTT
>JALVXO010000059.1 GCA_027022775.1 Campylobacteraceae bacterium | reverse complement strand
AATAATCTTTTTAACCCCGTATTTTTGCAGCAGCTGCTCTTTCTCTTTTAAAACCTCATCTTTAATTTCAAAAAGCTTATCCAGCTTGCACCAGCCGGTCTCGATAACTTCAAAATTCTTATGCTTTTGCGCCAGCTCCTTAAATCTGTTTGTAAAATAGGGACCTTGAGTCAAATATAAATCAAAATAATCTCGTATCCTAAAATGCCCCTTCTTCTCCCCCGCAAGCCCGTGAAAAACCTGAACCTTAACTCCGCGCAGATAAAAAGGCACCTCATTCCCCGGCACAAAAATAGCATCCGACCCAAATTTTTTTAAATCTTTAACCAAACTTGTATATTTAGCATCTTTATACGGAAACTTATTCTCAATCTCACTTGGCACAAACCACAAAACCTCAAACCCGCGGCTTTTTAACTCAACTTCCAGCGGCTTTAAAATCGAAAAGGCGTAAGGGAGGTTGCAAAATAGAATGGATTTCATACACTGCTGCCTTTTTGCTGTTCTAAATAAAACAGATACATCAAAGTAACCGCATACCCATAAAATGGTATAAAATATCTAGTGGTAAAAAGTTCTGAAAGAGCAAAAAGAGTTAAAACAGTTGTTACAATCAGACTTATAAATACCGGATTTCTGCTCTCGAATGCTGTTTTTAACTGGATATAAAGCATCCAAAGCAAAACCCCAACTCCCAAAATTCCAAACTGCATAAACATAAACAGGTACATATTATGCGGATTAAACTGTCCCGACCCGTTGCCCAGGCACTGTTTAAAAAGCTGTTTTTCCTCTTTTTTGCCAATAAGTTTGCCAAGTTCGTCTATTCCATCACCCGTTCCGACACCTAAAAGCGGGTGCTTTTTGCCAAGAGTCCATGCATAATACCAAAACTCAAAGCGGCAGGTAAGCGATGTTCTTCTTTCGGTTTCGTGTTCAAAAATCTGCGCTCTTAAATCCATAGTTTTAAGCACATTTATGGTCCTGTGAACCTGCATATTTACTTTGGGGCTGACAAAATATAAAGCTGTTGCAAACAGTGCTATAGATACAGATAAAAGCGCTATTTTTTTTAAACCCAGTCTAAATTTATAAACAGCAATAATAAAAGTTGCAACAAATAGATTTATAAGCCCCATTCTTGAACCGCTTACTATCAGCGTGTAAATCATTAAAAGCACTAGCAGCAGCCACACAATATTTGAAAGCTTTTTTAAGTTTGAGAAATCTATTTTATAAATAAAATAACTGTAAGCAAAAACTAACATGCCGGCAAGATAAACCCTGTGGACAAACGGCGCTTTCCCCACGCTATAGGGGTAGTGTGCAATACCAAGTTTAATTAAAAGAGTCAAAATGCCGGTAAAAATAATTGCGCCCATCATAGACCAAAAAAAGAGTTTTAAATATTTTGGCTTGTAAGCAGTCAGCATAATTGGAGCTATTAAAAAAAGCAGCGGGCGCTCTATAATTTTTCTGCCTGCATAAAAATTGTCTGTCCAGAGCATTCCTAAAAAAAAGAGCCCTACAAAAACCACAAAAGTCAAAACCAATTTATGTTTAAAAATCAAAGCGGCTTTCTCTTTGTAATTTCCGCTTAACAGCCACAAAATCAAAGCCGTAACCAATACCGCTCTGCTTGCTTTGTGGTGAATAAAAATCACAAAACCGGCAATTGTAATTAATATATTTATAATTTCATTTAAATAGTATTGGTAAAGTCTGTAAATCTCTTTAATCTTCAATATCGCCCTTTAAGCCGAAATTCTCTTTAAAGGCTGCGGTTTTAGATACCTCTTTATAACTTCCTGCTTCTATAATTTCTCCGCCGCTCAAAACCAAAACCGTATCGGCATTTTGTATAGTGCTTAATCTGTGTGCAATAACAATTGTGGTTTTGCTTTTCATAATATCTTTTATACTCTCTTGTATCATCTCTTCTGTATTTGCATCAAGCGCAGAGGTTGCTTCATCCAGTACAAACAGTGAGCCGTCTTTGTAAATAGCGCGTGCAAGCGCTAATCTTTGGCGCTGTCCGCCAGATAGTTTTTTACCGTTTTCTCCGACTATATATTCATCTTTGCCCGGCAGATGCTCTATAAATTCGCACTCCGATTTTTTTATAGCATTTTCGTACCGCTTTTTATCGTAAGGCAATCCGTAAATTATATTCTCTTTTATACTTGCATTAAAAGCTCCTGCAGCCTGGTTTACATACGAAATTTTATCTCTGACCGAATCGATATTTAATTTTGTAATATCTTTGCCGTTAATTAACACTGTGCCGCTGCTTGGTTTTCTAAAGCCGAAAATAAGTGCCAAAACAGAGCTTTTGCCCGCACCTGTTTTTCCAACCAGTGCCAAAGTCTCTTTTTTCTCTATTTTAAAATTGATATTTTTTAAAATCTCTTTGTTGCCTATTTTTAAACAGACATTTTTAAACTCTATGCTCTCTATTTCGCCTTCCAGTTTCTCTAAAGCTTTTGACTCTTGCTTCCAGTTTAAAATTGTCTCTATCCGTTTAATGTAACTGTCTAAAATATTTAAAACCAAAGAGTTTTTAGTTACAATTTTTATTGGGGCATACAGCATCATTAAAGCGCTTACAAATGCAAAAAAATCTCCAACTGTCATTCCCTCTTTTATAACCATATAACCGCCAAAATATACAACCGATGCTATTGCCAGCGAAACAAAAAGCTCCATAACCGGCGAAGTTGCCTCTTGATATTTGGAAAGTTTTAACTGATATTTTGTATATTTATCCAAAAAATTGTCAAATCTCTTTTTTTCATATTCGGCATTGTTATAAACTTTGACCAAATCGATATGGGTGAATGTCTCATTTATAGAATCTGAAAGTTTAGATACCGTTTTTTCGGCATTTAAAACATGCCCTTTAACTCTTTTGCCAAAATATTTAATAGGAAAAACCAAAACCGATGCAAAAGCTATCGCTATTAGCGAAAGTTTCCAGTTAAGATACAAAATAAGACCAATAAGCGCAATAATTGTTGCAAAACTGATTATATACCTTGGAATAGTTTTCGCAATAATATTTCGCAGTTTTAAAAGGGTTTGAATAGCATGCGCATTTATATCGCCGGTTGTTTTTGACTGGATCTGTTCAAACTCTGCATTTATTGCTTTTTCAAAAAGTTCAGAACGAAGGCGGTTTGTAATTTCAACCCCTATGGCAGTTGCAAGATAACTGCTTAAAAATCTAAACACCCCCCTCGCGACAAAAAGCAGAATAACCAAAAGCGGCAGAAGGGTTAACATCTGTTCATCTTTTTTAATAAATATATTATTTAAGATTGGTTTCATCATATAAGCATTCAAAGCGGAGCTTGCAGCTACCATTGCCATTGAAAATGCAATAATAAAACCTCTGAATTTATATTTTTTTAAATATGGCCAAAGAAACTTAACCCCGTGCCATTTATCTTTTTTATCCATTTTACTCCAAATCTTTTTTTAAGGTTTCTAAAATTTCAAACGCTTTTATCAAATCCTCTTTTGGAATAGATAAAAAGTTTGCCAGCGATTTTTTTAATTTAGTTGTCGATATATCTTTTGTGCGCGGCAGGTAGACAACTTCGCAATACTCTTTTAAGTAATCAAATTTTCCTTTCCAATCTTCGCCAATGGCAAAAATATCTATATTATACCGTTTTATATCTTCAATTTTCTGCTCCCAGCTCTTCTCTGGAATTACTCTGTCGACACATTTTATATTTGCTACAATTTCAGCCCTTTGCTCATAAGGTATCATAACCTTTTTGCCCTTTAACTCATTAAACTCATCGGTAGAAACAGCTACTGTAAGCTCAACATCATCAGCCAGCTTTTTTAGCCTTTGCAAAAGCCGCAGGTGTCCTATATGAAACATATCAAAAGTGCCGTAAGTTATTACTCGTTTTTTTGCCATTTAATTTCCTAAATTATTCAATTCAAGCGCTTTATGCTCTTTTTGCTCCCAATCCTCTTTGGGGGTTTGCCACTCTCCGTAAATATCGCTTAAATATTCACTGTAATTTTTTGGTATTTTAAAACTGTGACCGTAAAGTTTTATCTTTTTAAAACCATCTTCGAGCGGTCTGGCAGGGGTTGAGTAAATACTGCCGTAAGCCATCCAGAAAAGTTTTTCATCTTTTTTATATTTAAAAAATATATCCAGGCATATATGCCCTTTGCCGAAAATAAAAAACTTATTTGTTCTTACTTTTGCTATCTGAAAGTTTTTTTTATCGGTAAAATCGACTTGAATTTCTTTAAAATTTTCGCCGTTTTTTATTCTTTCTTGTTTAATTCTGTTTAAACTCTCCTCGAAACTGTAAATGTAGCCTCTGTAAAAATGTTTAAGCCGCAACTCTTTTAAAATTTTAGGAATTTTATTAAAATCTTTAGGGTTAACCAGCGATATATCCAAATCGTGGTCCCATTTTATAAAACCTTTTTCTCTGACTGCTCCAAGCAGAGTGCCAAAATCGAGGTAATATTCAATATTGTGCCTCTCTAAAGTCTCTGTTACAATCTTTAACATTTTTAAAGCTTTTTTTACATTTTTTGGGTTGTAAAAAAGCTTTTTTTTATCTTTCTTTTTTCCCATTTTATCTCTTAACTGTTAAATTGTCAGATTTGTCCCACTTCTGGTCCGGCTTTTGCCAATTGCCGTAAATTGCACTTAAGTAAGCGGCAAAATCTTTTGGTATTTTACAATTTAAATCATAAAACATAACATTTTTTAAGCCTTCTGAGAGATATTTGGAATCTATTTTATTAACCAAGCCGCCTGCATACCAGTGCAGATGCGAACTGTATTCATATTTAAAAAAAATATCCAAAACTGTTAAATCTTTTCCAAAAAACGATTTCTTTTTAATTTTTGCTACCTGAAAATCATCTTTTTTAGCAAAATAGATATCTTCATCACACTCATTTTTGCACCGTTTTATGGCATCTTCAAATTTATAAAGCCTTGTTTTATATTTAAACCTTTTTTTTATCTCTTTTAAAACAGCAGGAATTTTTTTATAATCGCTCTGTTTAAGCAAGGAGATATCTATATCATCATCCCACGGAATAAAACCCTTTTCTCTTACAGCCCCTAAAAGAGTGCCGAAATCTAGATAGTAATCTATTTTATACTCATCTAAAACCGATATAACCTCTTTAAGCATCTTTAAAGCTCTATTGCGGTTTTGCGGATTTGAAAGTGTTTTGTCTGCCATCTATTTTCCTAACAGTTCATTTGCCATAGCGGCAATTTTTTCTGCTTCTATCTCTCTAATAGAAAAATCTTGTTTATTCAGCTTATACGGATTTACTTTAGAGGCAGATTTAACCACTCTGTTTATAGGCGTCTGGTAAACTCTGCTTACTGGCGTAGGACCAAAAATTGTAATCGATGGAATATTAAGCCCCCAAGCCATATGGGTAGGTCCAGTATCGTTGCCGATTACCAAATCTGCATTGGCAATAAATGCTTTTAACTCATTTAAATTTAACTTTGGCATTACTGTTGCAAAAGTGCTATTTTTAGCTATCCACTCTGCTTTTGCTCGCTCCTCGTCATTCCCCCAAACAATCAAAACATTCTCTTGCAACATATCAGCCAGTGCTGCAAACTTCTCTTTTGGATAGTTGCGCGACTCCCAAGTAGAGCCTATTACAAAAATTACATTTTTTTTATCGGAACTTAAGTAACTTTTATAAATTTCACTCTCTTTAAAAAACAAAAAAGGCTTTTTGTTAAGTATCATTTGCGGAGTAATCTCTACCCCTAACGGTTCGCCCAAAACTTTAGCGTTTCTGTCTATCGTATTTGCCGCATAATCGATATCTACTCCGATATTGTAAAACCAACTTGCAATCTTTTCGCGAATAGAATTTCTATTAAACCCCGCAATTTTTTTACCAAGAAGTTTTGCAACAATTGCAGACTTTAAAAGCCCTTGGGCATCAATTACCAAATCGTAATTTGCCTTTGCATACTCTTTTACCCGTTTTATCTCTTTAAAAATTGCTAATTTATTCTTTTTAATTGCTTTAAGTTCAACAGTTAAAATATGATCTATATGCGGGTTGTTTTGCAAAATCTCTGCAAAAGCTTTTTCTACAACCCAGTCTATTTGAATATTTGGATATTTTTGCTTAATAAATTGCAAAGCAACCATTGCGTGAACAATATCACCCATTGCAGAAAGCTTTACCACTGCTACTTTCACTCTTTTACCTTAAAATAAATTAATAGCGTAGATGCAAAAAGCGAGCCGTTGTCATCGCTTACCATAAGATAGCGGTTTTTGCCTACTCTTGCCAGCCCTTCAAAATTTTCAACCTGCCACCCTTTGGCGCTGTCTATTTTTAAAAGAAGCTCTTTTTTGCAATAAGTGCCGCTTTTGCACCCTTGAATATAGAATTTTACTAAATTTATCTCAAATTTCCCAAAAATTCCGTTATATGCGCGCTCTAAAATAAGCAAATTGCCGTCATCCATTACCTCTATTTCAACAATTGCGCTGTTTTTGACCGGTTCCATTTTTAAATGCCACATATTGCCGCTTAAGCTGTAAATTGTCTGGTCTCTTTTTTTATCCCCTTTTTTAGGGAATTCTAAAGCGGTCAAAAGCCCGTATCTGCTGTGGTAAGCGAGTGCTTCAAACCCTTTGTTTTTAGAGCGCACTTTTGCTTTTTTTAAGATTTTTGGCAAAGGGAGAGTTTTTATTTTTACCCCTTTTTTGCTAAATTCAGCAATTTTTGGGTGTCTGCCTTCAAAACTTATATAAAGCCTGCCGCTGCTGCTTAATGCCAGCCCTTCGCTGTCGCTTTTTGAACCTTTTAACTTTTTGCCTTTTCTGTTTTTTAAAATATAAGCATTTAGCGGCTTTAAAGAGTAGCTTTGCGGTGTAAAATAGGCTTTAAAGCTGTAAAGAATGCCTTCATCGCTTACCATATAAAGTATAGACCCTTTTTTATCGTAAACCAAATCGGAAATTTCACTAAAAGCGCAGCAGCCGAAATTAAAATTTAAAATCTCTTGTTTTAAAAAAACAATTTTGCCGCTGTAATTTTTAGGTGTGATATTAATAGCAAACAGCGGAATTGTCAATAAAAATACAAAAACAGCCCTCACTAGCCAGCCTCTTAAAACTTTTTCCAAAATTCTCTGGTTAATACCACAAATACGGTATAAAACTCCAAACGCCCTATAATCATGCCTAAAGAAAATATAATTTTATCTATATCGCTGAAATTGGCAAAATTGTTTGCCGGCCCTACCTCTCCAAATCCGGGCCCAATATTGCCAATAAGCGCCAGTGCGGCAGTTACAGAAGTCATTGCATCATAACCGCGCGCATAAATATAAAGAGCAAGCATTACATTTGTCATTACATATATAAAAAAGAAACCAAAAGTTGAAGTTAAAACACTGTTTGCCAGCTTTTTGCCATCAACAAAAATGTAAATATGCGCATTGGGGTGCACTATTCTTTTTAACTCTCCAAAAAGGGTTTTAAAAATAATCAAATAGCGTATTATTTTTATTCCGCCTGCGGTAGAGCCGGTGTTTCCTCCAATTAACATAGCGGTAAAAATAAGCCCCACAGCTATATGGCTCCATAAAGAGTAATCGGTGGTGGCAAAACCGGTTGTTGTCATAATAGATGCGATTGTAAAAAACGAATGGGTTGCCGAACTGTCTATATCTGTTCCGTTTAGAGAGTGGACAAAAGTTAAAACAGTAGAGAGAACTAAAAAGATAATTATATACCATTTAAACTCTTCCGTTTTAAAACCGCTGCTGTCACGGTAAAAAAGTCTTACATAAGCTAAAAAGTTAACTCCTGAGAGCACCATAAACACAGTAGTCACCCAAAAAATTCCGTAATTGTTATAAAATCCCAAAGAGGAGTTTTTAGTGGAAAAACCGCCAGTGGAAATTGTAGAAAATGCGTGGTTTATAGCATCAAACCAATTCATTCCAAAAAATTTAAGCAACAAGAGGTCTAAAACCGTCAAACCTACATAAGCACCCCATAAAACAAGGGCATTGTCTCTAATTTTAGGAGTCAGTTTTTCCAGTTTTACACCTGTAGATTCCGCCTTAAAAAGACTTAAGCTTCCTGTGGGGTTAATAAAATACAAAAGCCCCACACCCAGCACAATTATCCCCATACCGCCGAGCCAATGCATTATAGAGCGGTGAAACAGTATAAAATGCGGCAAAGATTCTATATCGGTATAAACAGTCGCGCCGGTTGTTGTAAAGCCGCTTATAGCTTCAAAAAAAGCGGAGGCAAATGAAACTTTGGTATAAAGCCAAAGCGGAAATGCCCCAACAACGCCAAGCATAATCCAAAGCAGGTTGACAGAGAGAATGCTCTCTTTAATTCCCAGTTTTAATTTATGCTCTCTTAAAAAAAACCAGATTAAAAAGTTAATTAAGAAAAAGAGAATTAAAAAAATAGAAAAATTTAAAATTTTTTCATTATATATTACTGCTACAAAAAAATCCAAAAAGAGAAAAAAACCGATAGTTGAGCCAATTAGGCTAAATAGTTTTAAAATGCTTTTGTACGACATCTACTGTCCTAAATTATAAATCCAGTTTTTTGCCTCTTCTTCATTCTCTTCATTGCAAAAAACCGCAATTACATCACCCTCTTCACAAATCATGGCATCGTCGCAATGAATTATCTGCCCGTCTCTTATAACAAAGGTTAAAAGGTTGTCCCTGTATTTTAAAACTTTTACATGAATTCCAATCAGTGAAGAGTTTTCATAAACTTTGCGCATATATATCTGCCCTTTTCCTCCGCAGAATATCTTTTTAATTACTGCATCATCGGAATTTATATTTTCTAAAATAGCGTTTACTGTAGCAATTTTTGGGCCTCTTACAACCACAATTCCAAGTGAGTGCATTAAAGAGTAATATTCTAAATCGTTATTTATTGCTATAACTTTTTTAATTCCCCTCTCTTTTGCTTCGAGGCATTTAATAATGTTATATTCATCATTTTTTGTAGCGGCTATTGCAATATCGGCATGTTTTAATCCCTCATCATCATAAAGATGAATGGTGCTGTATTTACTGTTTAAAATGGTAACTTTGCCTTCCAGCCTTTCATTTGCTATTTTGCACTTATTTATATCATTATCAACTATTTTGATATCTTTTTCTTCTTTTAATAACTCTTTTGCAATTGCAATTCCCATTTCATCAGCGCTGAAAATCACAATATTTTGATTATCGCTGGTGTAATCGCTGGCATACTCTTTGCAAAAGTGGTGTATCTCTATTTTATCCCCGAATAAATAGATTAAATCGCCAGGTTCTATTATTCTGTTTTTTGCAGGAATAATAAACTCTCTGTTTCTCTCTATTCCTACAATTTCATACCCTTTTGGAAAAACTTCTACAGGACCGTTTATTTTTGTAACTTTAATGCTTATTAACTCTTTGTCGGTATATTCAAACTGTTTAACATTGTTTGCTTTTGGATATTTTAAAAGATTGCTGATTGTTTTAGAAGTTATATCAATTGCAAAAACCGCACTGTCTATGCCGAATTTCCGTTTAAGAGAACTGTTGCCGAAATATCTGTTTTTTAATCTTAAAATACTTTTTTTAACTTCCAATCTGTCTTGAGCGACAATTATAGATATTAAATTTGCCTCATCGCTGTTTGTTACAGCCAAGAAGAAATCTATCTCTTTTTCTAAAATGTTTTCATATATCAAAGGGTTTTTAATATCGCCATTAATCGGGAGTATATCGAGAGTTTCTGCAATAGCTGCAAGAGCCTGCTGGTTTTGGTCGATAACAATAACATCATTATCTCTGCTTAATGTTTTTGCCAAGTTAAAACCAACCTGGCCTGCGCCTGCTATTATAATATTCATTTGGTAATTATACTTCAAAAACTTTTATTCAATATTAAAATGTTTCATAATTTTATAGATAATTACAATAAAATTTATTTATGTCTTTTTAATGTAAGCAGGGAAATGGTTTGCAAAACTTAATAAATTTAAGATTTTATGGTCAAATTGAAATATTTTCGAGAGTTTTTTAGAGAAAATGTTAAACTTCGGTTGTAATTTGAAATTGCTCAAATTACATCTCATAATTTTCCCATTTTTTTCCCGCATTAATTTTTAGGCTCCTTTTAGAGGAGCCCAGGGTCTGAATTTGTGATATGCAAAAGAGAACAAGGATTAAAACTCTTTTACAAGAAGCCTAAAAAAAACAAGGAGATACTTCAGAGACCGGCTGCTTATTAACCAATCTCTTATGTTAAAATTATATACTAATAAAATTAACTGCCAAATAACAAATAGTAAACGGATTGTTAATGATGCACCCAAAAAACTCTCTTTTTAAAGATTTCAATGAAGATTTCAGCAGTTACTGCGGAATAGATGAAGCCGGCAGAGGCTCTTTGGCAGGGCCTTTGGTTTTTGCCGGAGTGATTTTGACAAAAAAGATAGACAATTTAGCTGATTCGAAAAAATTGACTCAAAAACAGCGTCAAGAGCTTGATAAAGAGATAAAAAAAAATTCCCGCTATTTTATTTACGAAGTTTCTGCTCAAAAAATAGATAAATTTGGCTTAAGCCATGCAATAAAAGAGTCTTTAGAGGCAATAAAAGATTTTTTTGGAGATGAAAAATTTATATTTGACGGCAACAGCTCTTATGGCGTTACAGATATATACACTCTTGTAAAAGCCGACAGCAAAATAGCATCTGTAAGCGCAGCAAGCATTTTGGCAAAAGTGCATAGAGATAAAATAATGGAACAGATGGCAAAAAAATACCCCTGCTACAACTTTGAAAAAAACAAAGGGTACGGCACAAAAGAGCACATTTTAGCTATAAAAAAACACGGTTATTGCAAAATACATAGACAATCTTATAAAATAAAGACAATAAATTCACACAAAAAAGCTCTCTTTTAGCATTTTATCGGTATACTCTCATAAATTATATATGGGAGTATTATGTTGAAAAGAAATATAATTTTAACAGCTTTAACAGTTTTAATAACCGGATGCCAGCTTGAGCAAGAGAGTTATGTAAGTAAACAAGATATAAAAACAGAGCAGCAAAAAATTGATGTTGCGCCATACAGCGCTCCTGAAATCAGCAGAAAAAAGAAAGAAGAGTTTTTAAATGCTATAAACCAAGCCAGGGCAGAAGCAAGAGAGTGCGGCGATGAGCATTTTGATGCAGCCCCTCCGCTTAAATGGAGCGATGCTCTCTACCGTGCAGCTTATGAACACTCTAACGATATGGCGCAGCAGGATTTTGTAGGGCATGATGGATCGGGGGAGTACACCGATGAGACTGGCGCAGATTTGGGGAAAAAAAGCGAGTTTTTTGAAAGAGTAGAGCATAACGGCTATCAATTTGGCGCTGTAGCAGAAAATGTAGCAGCGGGGCAGAAAACAACCGATGAGGTTATTAATGACTGGATTGAAAGCCCGCACCACTGTGCCAATTTAATGAATCCAAACTTTAAAGATGTCGGCATGGCAGTGGTAAAAAAAGAGGGTACAAAATATATTTACTACTGGACTCAAAACTTTGCAACTCCTCAAGGGGAGTAGATAAGAGAGATTAAAATATTGGTTGACTGGTTATATATTGGGGCAAAGTTTAACACCTCTTTTGCGTATACCAGTAATTAATACACTAAAACCCATCGATTCCCAATCAAGTTGGGCATGGCAAAATGCTTTTCTTTTTTTTGGCTTTGGGCTTTTTTTACAAAAATGCTATATTTTATGGTATAAAATTCCTATTTCACTCTTTTTTTTCATATCTTAAAGATACTTTAAATAACTTTTGCTACAATCTGCATATAAGATAAAATTTGTCCGAATTAAAGGAGTGTTATATGATGATGCAAGGAATGCCGCAACCGGCTTTTTATATTTTTAAATGCCAGCAAAGCGCCCCTCCGGGGATGCCAAAACCAAGCTGTGTAAAACAAGGCGATCAGGAGTCTCAAGAGCTTTTTGGCTACTTGGCTCAAAAATTGATGGAAAAAGGAATTATGGGAACAGTCCAGCCTATTCAGACAAGCTGTCTGGGCAGATGCCAGCAAGGACCGGTAATGCTTGTGGAACCTGGGCATACAATGTATGTTGGGTTAACAAAAGAGAAAATCGATAAAATTATAGATGAACATTTAATAGGCGGAAATGTTGTGCAAGAGTATGTAATCCCAGAAGAGTTTTGGGGCGAGCCTGTTCCACCGGCTGCAATGGCACAATAAAGCGGATTTAATTTCCGCTTTTTTACTCCCATAAAATGCTAAAATCGGCTTTTTATAATAATTTCACAATTTTTGGTATAATTAGAAAAAACTTGCAACTGCTTTAAAGGGTAAAAAGATGACAATTACTATGCTTCATAGTAAAATCCACCGCGCTACCGTAACAGCTGCCAATTTAAATTATGTCGGCTCTATAACAATAGACAAAGAATTGCTAGAAGCATCCGGAATGAGAGTAGGGCAGAAAGTCGATATTGTCAATGTAAATAACGGAGAGCGTTTTAGTACCTATATAATTCCGGGAGAAAGCGGCAAAAAAGAGATTTGCTTAAACGGTGCCGCAGCCAGAAAAGTTGCCGTAGGCGATAAAATTATTATAATCGCTTATACACAGATGACACCGCAAGAAGCTGACACTTTTAAACCTAAAATTGTTATTTTAGATGATGATAATGAAATAGTTGAACAATTTGAAGGGTTAAAATAAAGGATATAACATGTTTGACGGTTTTGATTTAAGCAAAATGCAAAATTTATTGGATGATATGCAGGCAAAAGCCAAAGAGCTGGAAGAGAAAACCAAATCTGTAACCCTAACGGCAAAAGGGGGCGGCGGATTGGTAAAAGCGACTGTAAATGGGGCAGGCGAACTTATAGATATTACAATAGATGATTCCCTTTTAGAAGATAAAGAGTCTTTGCAGATACTTTTAATAAGCACAATAAATGATGCTTTAAAAATGGCAGAAGATAATAAAAAAGCGCAAGCTCTCAATATGTTCGGCGGTTTAAACCCTTTTGGAAAAAGCTGATGAAAGAGCTTTTAAAAGCAATAGAGCATGACTCTTTGCCAGAAATTAAAAAACTTTTAAAAAGTAAAAATTACGATTTAAACAGCGAAATAGAGATAAGCGAAATTTACGGCTTGGATGAAGAAGATGAGACACAGCTGATTTTTTATTTAATCCAAAGCGGAGCCAGCATTGAAGCTATTGAGCTTTTAATTTCTGCCGGGCTTGATATCTCTTACACAACAAGGGAAGGGCTTGGCGTGCTTGATTATGCTATTAAGCACCGCCGCAAAGATATTGTAAAACTCTGCAAAGATGCCGGCATAAGCCTTAAAGAGAGTTCCAGAAAAAGCGGGCTGACCCCTTTAATGCTTGCAGCAAGTTTTAACGATGTAGATATGATGAAATTTTTAATAAAAGAGGGCGCAGATGCAAACAGCCGCGATAAATACGGAATGAGCGCCCTAGATTACGCCAAAAAACTGGGACAAACCAAAGCGGCAGAGTTTTTAGAAGGGCTTAAGAGTTAATCTTTTATAAGCTTTAATACCGTTTTTGGGTAAATTCTATGCTCTATCTCTTTTATTTTGGCGTTAAATTCATCCCAGCTTAAACCGTCGCTGTTAAAACACTCTTGAGCCAAAATTTCTCCGCTGTCGAGTTCATTAGTTACTTTGTGGACTGTAACGCCGCCTACTTTCATGCCGCTGCTAAAGCTTCTCTCTATCGCTTTTGTGCCTTTAAAAAGAGGAAGAAGTGAAGGGTGTATATTTATGATTAAATCAAATGCATTAACAAAAACAGGGGTTAAAATTCTCATAAAACCTGCTAAAACAATTATATCGGGATTGTAAGGTTTGATAGCATCAACCAGAGCTTTATCGTAATCTTCCCGGCTTTTAAATTTGCTATGTTCTAAAACTTCTGTTTTAATACCAAACTTTTTTGCTCTTTCAATTCCGTAAGCATTTGGATTATTTGTGAGTGCCAGAGCGATATTTATACCCTTTTCTTGGGATACTTTATCTGCAATTGCTTCCAGGTTGGTTCCGTTTCCGCTAAATAAAATTACTATATTTTTCATAAGAAGGATTATACAGATATTAAGTTATAAAGCAGTTAAAAAAGTGAGATGCCGGCAAAAAAGCCGGTTAATTATTGAGCTTCTCTTCTTTTAATTAAGATTAAAATAGAAAGAAGCATCAGCAGCACCCCCGCCACATTGAGCGCCGGAGCGCTTAAGCTTTTGTGTTTTTCAGGGTGCACTTTGTAATCGTCACAGTCGCAGTAGATGCCTGCATCTTGTGTATAGTCA
>JALVXO010000058.1 GCA_027022775.1 Campylobacteraceae bacterium | reverse complement strand
TTAATCGATAAATTGATGAACCCCGACATTACGCTTGAAGAGAGCATAAAAATTTACAAAGAGGGGTTAGAGAGCATTAAAGAGGCGCAAAAACTTTTAGAAGAGGCAAAACTTAAAGTGAAGGAAATCAGCAAAACCCAAAGCGGAGTAGAGTCGTGAAAGAGCTGATGGTCGGGGTTTTGCAGCTGCCAACTCTTGGAATGAATGCAACACGCCTGGAGTTTTACCTGCGCAAGGCAAAAGAGCGCGGCTGCCGGCTGCTGCTTTTTGGCGAATATGTGCTAAACCACTTTTTTAAAGAGCTTGCTACCCTGCCAAAAAGCATGGTAAAAGAGCAGACAAATTCCCATCTGCAAACCCTAAAGAGATTAAGCAAAGAGTTCGATATGGTTCTAGTAGCCCCGATAGTTGAGGTTAAAGGGGGCAAATATTACAAAAAAATTGCTAAAATTTCTCCAAAATCGGTAAGCTACTACACCCAGCAGATTTTAATAAATTACCCCCACTGGAACGAAGAGGCGTTTTTTGCAAATGAAATTGCGCCGCTTAAAGAGCCTATGATATTTAATCTGGACGGCTTTAAAATTGCTGTTATGTCGGGGTTTGAGCTCCATTTTGATAAAATGTGGGCATCTATGCAGAAAAAGCGGGTCGATTTGGTGCTGCTGCCGACCGTTTCGACATTTGGCTCCAAATACCGCTGGCGTGATTTAATAACAATGCGCGCATTTGTAAACAATTGTTACATTTTAAGGGCAAACAGGGTTGGGGATTTTATAGAAGAAGATACAAGATGGCACTTTTACGGCGATTCTATGTTGGTAAATCCAGACGGCGGAATAGATATGAGACTTGAAGACAGAGAATCTATGCTAATAGAACCTATTTTCAAGCATAAACTGCGCGAAAGCCGCCGTGGATGGGCTTTTGGCGCGCATTTAAAAAAGCGGGGCGAACTGTAATGGAGAGAGCTTACTATTCGCGCCAAATAATGCTTTGGGGTGAAGAGACACAAAAAAAGCTGGCGCAAAAAAGTGTGCTGATTGTAGGAAGCGGCGGGCTTGGATGTTCGGTTGCACTTGCCTTAAGCGGCAGCGGAATCGGGCAGATTGATATTGTTGATTTTGATAAAGTGGAATTGCACAATATCCACCGCCAGGTGCTTTTTAACAAAGAGGACTGCGGCAGGTTTAAAGCCGAAGTTGCATCTGAAAAAATCAAACTTCGAGGCAGCGGCGCTAAATCTTGCGCATACTGTATTAGCTTTGAAGAACACATAAAAACAGAGCCAAAATATGACCTTATTATCGATGCAACCGATAACCTTTTTGTGCGCGAACAGATAAACAGTTATGCCAAAAAAAGTTCGATACCGTGGATTTACGGAAGCGTAGAAGAGTTTAACGCCCAGGTTTGCCTGTTTGAAAAAGCAAGCTTTAATATGTTTGCAACAAAAGAGGTAGAACCAAAAGGAATAGCCGCCCCGATGGTTATGCAGACAGCCTCATTCGAAGCCAACCTGGCACTGCGCTATCTTGCCGGATTGAAAGTTGCAAGCGATATTTTCTACTATTTATACTATAATGACGAAGGCGAATTTGAAATTAAGAAATTTAATTTAAAGTAAAAAGATGTTTACGGGATTAATAAGAGAGGTAGCAAAAGTCGAGCAGTTCAGTAATGGCGAACTTAAAATAAAATCGAAACTAAAGCCTAAAATTGGCGATTCCATTGCGGTAAACGGCGTGTGCCTTACTGTTACAAAGCTTTTTGACGGGGGCTTTTACTTAAATGTTGCAAGCGAAACTAGAAGCATAGTTGATGATAGCAAATTTAAAGGTGAGGTGCATATTGAGCCCGCAATGCAAATGGGCGACAGATTCGAAGGGCATATTGTGCAAGGGCATGTTGACTGTGTAGGAGAGGTTATTAAAATAGTCAGCCACGGTAACGGCATTGATTACTATATAAAAGTTCCAAAAGAGCAGATTAAATATATTGTTCCAAAGGGCTCTATTGCAGTTGACGGCGTCTCTTTAACCGTAAACGAAGTTTTTGACGACAGCTTCCGCTTAACAATAATCCCGCACACCCTCGAAAACACCCTTATTAAAAATTACAAAACCGGCACAAAAGTAAACATAGAAACCGATATGTTCGCCCGCTACATCGAACATATTTTAACACGAAAAGATGCATCTAAAAAAGGCTTAAGCTGGGAAGAGGTTGATGCAATTAGTATGAGTTTTTAATCAACGCTTTCGTGGATTGGTTGATAGTTGATAGTTGACGGTTTGGAAAGGTTTCTCTTATTTCACATCAGGAGATGAGGAACAAGAAAAAGTTATGCTATAATTATAATAACAAATCCAAACAAGGACATTAAAATGTATGCAATTGAATTTGAAGCACCAATAAAAAATGGTGTTATTGTAATTCCTGAAAAATTTAGCAATTTGAAAGAAAGCAGCAATGCCAAAGTAATAGTTTTGATTGATAAAGCGGAAGAAACCCATAAACCGCTATTTGATGAGTTTTTATCGATGACAGAAAATGTAGAAAGTGTAAAAAGTTTTAATAGAGAACAGCTGCATGAAAGATAAATTTTTTATCGATACCAATATTTTTGTATATGCTTTTTTAAATAGCAAAAAAGAATATCTAAAGCATACAGCTGCACAAAATTTATTAAAAAATTTTGATGACAAAAATAGTGTTATTATCTCTACTCAAGTATGCAGCGAATATTACAGTGCACTTTTAAAAAATAAAATCAATGATACCGTTATACAAGAAAGTTTAAAAAAAATTATTGACAATTGCAGTGTAAAACCTATCAAAAAATCGACAATAATAACGCTTTTTAATATAAAAAAAAGATATAAATACAGTTACTGGGATTCTCTTATTCTTGCAAGTACAATAGAAAACAATTGCACAATTTTATATAGTGAGGATATGCAGCATAATCAAATTATAGAAAATAAGTTAAAAATCATTAATCCTTTTATTAACACCTAATTATGAATATTTACGATTATAAAGTGCCAAGCAGCGGGGAAGAGTTTACAACACTTTTGGAAAATAAAAATGTAAAAATTGTTCGTATTGTAAGTTCTGATAATTTGGAAGTTACAGAGTATTGCCAGGAAGAGGATGAATTTGTTATTTTGCTTGAGGGCAGAGCGGTTTTGGAGATAGAGGGTAAAAGGTCAGAGTTAAAAAAAGGCGATACTCTTTTTATCCCTTCAAAAACCAGGCATAAGGTGCTCTCAGCACACAAAGGAACTTTGTGGCTAGCGGTGCATTTTAATTTTTAAAATGCTTACGAAACCTGGCTGTAACTTTCTTTTTAGTATAATACTCATTTAAAAAGGGGTAGCTATGCTGCATTTGGTTGATGTTGAAGATTTCTCAAAAGATGATATTTGCAAAGTTTTAAGCGATGCTAAGAGTTTTAAAAAGAGCCTGCCCCCAAAACTGTTAAATGAGAAGCTTATAATTACTCTTTTTTTTGAACCATCCACAAGAACCCGCAGCTCTTTTGAAGTAGCGGCAAAGAGGCTGGGA
>JALVXO010000057.1 GCA_027022775.1 Campylobacteraceae bacterium | reverse complement strand
TAAAGGTTCCCGCTATAATTTTTGCAAAATCTGTAAACGGCAAATCTATAGGCAGTTTGGATGTTGCGTAAACATCTGCCGGCAGATGGATAATATCAAATGTTGTAAGCAGCCAAATACCAAACAGCCCTAAAATTGTGCCGGCAATCATTCCTAAAACTCCAATACTCAACCCCAATTTAAAAAATATAGATTGTATCTCTTTGCCTGTGGCGCCCAGGGTGCGCATTAGCGCAATTTCGCTGCGCCTGCTCATAACTGTCATTAAAAGCGAAGAGATGATATTTAAAGATGCCACAAGAATAATCAGCAAAAGGACCAAAAAGAGGGCTTTTTTCTCCATCTGCATCGCTTCAAAAAAGTTTCCGTTTTGTTCCCACCACCCTTCGATTCCGACATTTCCAGGCAGAATTGCTTTGATTTTATTAATAATTTTCATAGGTTTGTCTGTGTAAATATGAGCGCCGTCATAAATATTTGGCTTCTTTTTTAATATTTTTTCAAAAGCCTGGTGAGTGGTGTAAATTATTCCCTTATCGTAAGCTGTCAAACCTGAATTGAAAGTACTGATAATTTTAAATCTTTTTTGCAGAGGCATTGTCCCAAAACCGGCTGCCTGCTGCTGCGAAAAGAAAATTGTAATTTTCTCACCTATTTTAAGCCCTAGAGAGAGTGCTAAATCATCCCCTATAATTGCACTGAATTTACTGTATGAGCTTCTGTTGAGATCTTTATAAGCTTTGGCAAAAATGGAGTTTATCTGCGCCTCTTTGTCAAAATCTACCCCGTAAAGAATGGCTCCTTGTACCCCGTCAGCATTTTTAGCAATAATTTGCGTAGTGTAGTATGGGCTTATTTTTAAATCGGGGAATTTGGCTTTTATTTTTTCTAAAACATCGCCGCTTACCCCGTTTGTATCGTAAGAGACTACAGTTAGAGGGTAATTCATAACAAACAGCCGTTTTTTAAACTCATCCTGGGTGCCGTTCATAACCCCCATTGAGATCATTAAAACCATAACCCCCAATGCAATGCCTAAAAATGCAAGCATTGCAGAGATAAAGATAAAAGGGTTGTCTTTGTCATATTTTAAATAGTGTTTAATAAAACGGTTTATAAAAGTTTTATTGTATAGTTTTACTTTATCCATTAAGCCAGCAATCCTTTTTTCGGTCCGCTTTTGCCGCAGCACTGTTTATATTTTTTGCCGCTGCCGCATGGGCACGGGTCGTTTCTTTTAGGTTTTTTTTCTATTAAAGGTTTATTGTTTTCTTGTTCTTTACTCTCTTGAGGAGTTTCTTTGGGCTGTGCAGCCTGCTCCTGCGTTTCTTTGTTTTGTTCCTCTTGTTCATTTAAATTTAACTGAACTCTGTGAATAAATTTAATAGATTCTATTTTAATTCTTCTTATTAACTCTTCAAAAAGCCTGTAACTCTCTTGTTTATATTCAACCAGCGGGTCTTTTTGGTTATATCCTCTTAATCCAATTCCGGTTTTTAATGTATCCATTTCATAAAGATGGTTTCTCCACAACTCATCAAGTGTCTGCAGATATAGCAGCTTTTCAATCTCTTTGCGCTGCTCTTTATCAAATGGTTTCATTTTTTCTTCGTAAAACTCTTCTAATGTTGTAATTAAAAACTCTTTTATCTCATGCGGCTCTTTACCCTGAAGCATCTCTTTAGGGAATTCTATTCCGCTAACTTCCGCAACTGCTTTTATTAAACAGTCTAAATCGAAATCTTCGCTTGGCAGTCCTTCTAAAATTTCGCAATCTTGCATTAAAAACTCTATAACCTCTGCACGGTTCTCTTTGATTTTTGCCGCAATATCATACTCTGGGTCTATAAGCTGGTCTCTAAATTTATAAATAGCTTTTCTTTGGAAATTTGCAACATCATCATACTCAAGAAGGTGTTTTCTAGATTCATAATGGAGCGCTTCTACCTTTTTCTGAGCGCTCTCTACGCTTCTTGTGACAATTTTAGAATCGATATATTCACCCTTTTTAACTCCGAGGCGGTTCATAATGTTTCTAATTTTCTCACCGCCGAAAATTCTTAAAAGGTTATCATCTAAACTTAAGAAAAACTGGCTCTCTCCTGGGTCTCCCTGGCGTCCTGAACGGCCGCGCAGCTGGTTGTCGATACGGCGCGATTCATGCCGCTCTGTCCCTATAATCACCAAGCCGCCAAGCTCTTTAACTTCATCATCTATTTTAATATCAACACCGCGCCCTGCCATATTTGTAGCAACGGTAACCGCCCCTTTTTGGCCTGCATTTTTAATAATTTCCGCCTCTTTTTCGTGATTTTTTGCATTTAACACATTGTGCGGAATTTTCTCTTTTTTAAGCCTTTTGTGAATCAATTCGCTCTTTTCAATCGAAGCGGTTCCAATAAGCACCGGCTGCCCTTTTTCATGAAGCTCTTTAACCCTTTTGATAACCGCATCGAGCTTCTCCTCTTCGGTATTGAAAATCAAATCGTTTTTATCTACCCTAATAACTGGCAGGTTTGTAGGGATGGAGATAACATCCAGCCCGTAAATTTCGGAAAACTCTGTAGCTTCTGTCTGGGCTGTCCCTGTCATACCGGCAAGTTTTTCATAAAGCCTGAAGTAGTTTTGGTATGTAACTTCAGCCAGGGTTTGGGACTCCTCTTTAATCTCAACGCCCTCCTTGGCTTCCAGCGCCTGGTGCAGCCCTTCGCTGTATCTTCTCCCTTCGCTCAGGCGTCCAGTAAATTCATCAACAATAACAATTTCGCCATCTTTTACAACATAATCCACATCTTTTTCAAAAAGGTAATTAGCTTTTAGAGCCTGGTCTAAATGGTGGGCAAGTATCGCATTTTCGAGCTTATAAAGGTTGTCAACGCCAAAAAGTTTTTCGGCTTTTCTCAAACCCTGCTCGGTTAAAACCACTTGGCGGTTTTTTTCATCCACTATAAAATCGCCGGTAGTTTTTTTATCTTCGCCCGGTTTAGCCGGCAGCTCTTCTCCTCTTTCTAGCTGAAGCGCCACTTCATTTGCTTTTACATAGTGGCTCTGGTCTCTGTTTGTAGGACCCGAAATAATTAACGGAGTCCGCGCTTCATCAATTAAAATAGAATCCACTTCATCAACAATGGCAAAATAGTGCCCTCTTTGGACTTTATCTTTTAAAGAAGTTTTCATATTGTCGCGCAGATAATCAAAACCAAATTCATTGTTTGTTCCGTAAGTAATATCCGCCTGATACTGCTTTTTGCGCTCTGTATCATCATAAATTTCGCTAGTGATACACCCTGTCGTATAACCTAAAAACTCATAAAGCTTGCCCATTTCAGTGGCATCTCTTTTTGCCAGATAATCATTTACCGTAACAAGATGCACCCCTTTTCCAAGCATTGCATTTAATGCAATAGGCAAGGTTGCAACAAGGGTTTTACCCTCACCGGTTTTCATCTCTGCAATATTTCCTTCGTGCAGCACCATGCCGCCTATTAACTGAACATCGTAATGGCGCATCCCAAGAACCCTTTTGCTCGCTTCTCTGGTAATTGCAAAAGAGTCGTATAAAACATCATCCAGCGTTTTTTCT
>JALVXO010000056.1 GCA_027022775.1 Campylobacteraceae bacterium | reverse complement strand
TAAAAAAGCCGTTTTAATTTATATACCGCAGACGGCTAAACTGCGGATTAGGCTTAAACCTCGTCCCCGAATATAAATCCTTTTTGAGCAACGGCTTTACCGTCCTCCCCGTAGATAGTCTTTTTTGCGTCCCACATAGCTACATTTTTGTAGCCTTTAGTGACGCAATAATCGAACACTGGTTTACTTACAAGATAAGTCTTATCAGGGTTTGCTGGTATCTGATTAAATACTTCAACCCCCTTGCTAATAGTCCCATCCGCTTCGATAAAGATAGCACCTCTAAACTCCGCATCTTTTAGAGGAATTTCTCCCTCATAAGCTGGGCTAAAAGCGAAAGTATTATACACTTCAGATTTGTTAATAGTCATATTATCTCCTTTAAAAAGTTTTGATTTGATTAGTGAAGTTTTTACATAGGTAGCCACCACCAAGCTGAAACCTACAACCTCAGTGAGGTTAGCGACAGCTTGAAAAGTGTCGCTATTAAAAAATTCTACAAAATTCATCTCAATCTCCTTAACTTTTTACTTACCGCCATTCTAACACACAAAGATATAAAAGTAAACAAAAATAGCAAATATTGTTAAAAAAAATTGCATTTTCTTTTATTTTGTTTCATTATGAAACACTTTTAGATAATCGTACAATTCTGCACTATACCCAAAAGCTTTAAAAGCTATTTTTGTACACTTGCTATTGCTAAATTGCTTATAAGCGTAGTAGCTCACAAATGCTTTTTGATGCTTGTAGCTAACTTGCTTAAATTTTCTATTTTGCTCTTGCAATATAAAAGAGCGTATTGTATTATACCTCTTACGCCACTTTTCCGTGCCTTTTTCTATCCCCTCCAATTCGCAAAGCTTCATCGCTACTTTGCCACTATGCTTAGATAGCTCTTGTAGTAGCTCTTTGCTAAAGAGAGTGTGTTTTTCGATTAGTTGTTTAATGTTCATTTGCCACCCCTTGCTTGTTCAATCATTTGCTTAGTAACAACAATACTGCTACTAAGCACAGGTTCTTTGGTGCAGCTGTTTAAAATTGCGGCTGCACTAATTAAAACTATTAATATTCTCATTTTTAGCCTCCTTATACTAAAATTGCTTTATTTACACTATTTATTCCATATTGACAAAACTCTTTAACCTCTGCCCAAATTTCGCTTAACTTCTCTTCCCCCCTGCCTAAAGTTTCGGGGCTTAATTCTATTAAGCGTGTTTTTAAGTCGTTTTTAGAACAAAATAATATTTGCGTTTTTATCTCTACATTAATATCTTTTTGTTCATAAAACTCTTTAAGAATTTTGGCATAAAATGCCATCTGTAAATCAATATGATACTCATCTATCGTTTTTGCAATTTCCCAAGCCTTGCCTAGTTTATTTTTTTTGATTATTCCCATAGGCAAGCTTGTAGATTTAATATCGGTAATAACAATATAACCATTGCCGCCATTATCTATTTTGTCCATTTTTGCTTTTACTTTTACTCCGTCAATTTCGCCAACAAACACAACCTCCGCATTTTCGCCATTTGCTAAATATGGGTATTTGAGATAAATATCCTCTCTAAAAGCTTTAATCATATCTGCTAAATTATCATCTATCCGCTCCCTCGTTTCAAGGGGGGAATATTCACCGATATAATACTTTTTATCAAATTCTTTAGGCTCTAATAAAGCAAGATGTATAAGTGTGCCTTGCTTAAATATCTTTTGCAAATCTGCACTTATCTCCTGCTCTTGCAATATAGCCTCATAAAGTCCTCTATTGTAAGCATCTTTAAGCAAAGATGCACTTATGATAGACTTGTTTGGCTTTTGCAAGTTGAAACCTCCGATAGAGTGATACTCTCTATCGGATAGCTTTTTGATTTCTAACATAATTCTAGCTCCTGACATAATTTATAAAGCACTTCGTATTTATCAAGCCCGTTATAAACAACCGCATTCATAATTTTTGTTTTTGTGTCTTTGTCTGCGGTTTTGGCATACTCTTTTAATTTTTCTAAAAGTTCTTGCTCTGTCGGCTTTTCTTCGATTTCAGCCTCTTTTATACCCTCTTGTTTTAGCATATCAAGAGGATTTTTGGTAGTTTGCTTTGGCTGTTCTGCCTCTGTAATAATTTCCGCGTCCTCTTTGCCTGCTGCTTCTAGTATCTCTTCTTGGATGGGCAATCTAGTAATTACATATTTAAGAGCTTTTGCTTTATACATCTCTTCTGCCCACTCTAGCCAAATATGTTGCAGTCCGCCGTCTTTTTGATTTTGGGATTTTAGGCGTATTTTTTCTAACTTGCCCTTGCTTACAAAATTGGTAAAGGCATTTCCTTTGCTGTCCTCTGCATATACAATAACACCTTTTAAGTTTTTATAAACCCATTCGCCGTTTTCTTCCTGTCTCTCTTCCCAATTTGGAACAAAATTATATTTATCTGTAAGCCCCCCAAACTCATAAGAAAATTTATCACAGTTATAAACCGCAACTGCTCTAAATTTCCAACCGTGTCTATATCCTAAAGCAATCCAGCCTTTATAACCTATTTGAAGCTGTGCATTTTTACCGTAAGGCACAACATAGGCTTGACCAAACAAAGGGTTAGGATTAAGCCCTGCTCTTACTATCTCAAAACCAGCTTGTAATACGCTTTCTACATTACAATTTGCTAAATTCTTATTAAACGCTAATTGCTGTAATGCAGACGCATAAGTGCTAACTTTTTGTTCGCTCCCTAAAATGGTTTTAAGTTGAGGCATAAAGCCCTTGATTTTTTGTCTTACTACTAATTCTTTACTCATTTTAACCCCTTTTTTCAAGATTTATACATTCCAGTAGTTGCTTTAAGTTCTCAAGCAACACCTCTTTTGCCTGCTCCTCTGTATCTGCTTCTACTGTTACACCAGCTAAAGCATCCAATTCAGATAAAGGAATGCCCCATTTTGTTTTACCCTCTGCTTTAGGCCTTGCTTGTGCTTTTTCTTGCACAATTTGAGCCTTAAGAGTATTAATTTTATCTTTTACAGCAAACCCAACCGCCTCTATTTTTTTTGCAGTCTCGGCAAGTTGAGCTTTGCTGTAAAGCCCTCTAATTTTTGCAAGAAGGGCTTCAATTTTTTCTATATCTTCAAGCCCTTCAGCCTCTTTGCCTAAAGCTTCAGTTTCAGCAATTAAAGTAGCCTCAGCCTCAGCCAACTTTGCCTCTTTTGCTTCTTGCTCTTTCTTAGCAAGAAGCCCCTCTGCAATTTTTATATTAGCCTCGATGTTACTCAAGGCAATATCTGCAATTGCAGGATATTTAACCTCAACTTGCGCCTTTAGAGCGTTCAATCGCTCTATTGCGCCTTGAGGGTCATCCTGCACATCAATCCCCTGTAAATCCAAAGTAAGAGCCGTCATTTGGCGGTCTTGCTCCGCCTTTTTGGCTCTTTCTTCTTTGATTTGAGATACAATCTCTTGCAATTTTGATTGTATCTCATCTTTAACCGCTTTTTTTACCACCCCTTTTTCAGTTAAAGCCTGCGTCTTGCGCTTACGGGCGATAAAGTCTGCAAATATAGACAGTAAGTCGAGCTTAATATCTTCTTTCTCAAGCTCTTCTTGCAACTCTAAC
>JALVXO010000055.1 GCA_027022775.1 Campylobacteraceae bacterium | reverse complement strand
TATCGCTGTCTTTAGAATCATCACCGCCTCTGTCTTTATCGGTTACATAATATCCAGCCGGTTTTTCAAAAACAATTTTATAATCAACTGCCGGTTTTAAGTGGCAGAATTTATAGTTGCCGCTATTGTTAGTTGCAGTATCGCTTACACTATTGCCATTAACATCTTTAGCAGCAACCCAGCTTCCGTTTTCTTTCATTAAAAGTTTTACATTAACCCCCTCAATTGCACTCTCGCCTTCATCTTGGATACCGTTAGCGTTAACATCTTCCCACACTTTATCTCCAAGGCAGAGCTCTTGGATGAATCCGGCATCAATTGTAAAGTTGTCTTTATTTAAGTTTTCAACAACCGCTTCACCATTGGCGTCAATATTTGAGTCTTTATCTTCGCTGCCTGCGTTAGCTTTTGTAATGCTGTACCCTTCAGGTGTGCTAAATTTAACTTTATAGCTGTCTCCTGGAGTTAAGTTGCAAAATTGATATTTTCCGTTTGAGTCTGTTTTTACAGGTTTTATAATGTTTCCGCTGCTGTCTTGCGCTTCTTCCCAAGAACCGCTTCTTTGAACAAAAAGCTGAACCTCTACATCTTTAATGCCTTTTTCGCCTTCATCTTGAATTCCGTTAGCGTTTCTGTCTGCCCAGACATAATCTCCAAGGCATACCGATTCTCTTAAGCCTATGTCAAAGCTGTTATCTTCGTCTCCGCCGTTTAGCTGTACTGTTTTAACCGATTTGCCTGTTGTTGCATTTACATCGGAATCTTTTTCGTCATCTCCGGCTTTAGGAGCAGTTATTACAAATCCGTTTGGAATTGTTGTTTTATCAATTTCTATTCCGTATCTGCCCGGATAAATGCCGCAAATTTTGTAATTTCCATTATCATCAGAAACCGCTTCTTTGCCTGCAACAATATTTCCGTTTTCATCGGTTAATTTAACTTTAACGCCGCTTACGCCGTTTTCGCCCTCATCCTGGATGCCGTTTGCATTTTTATCATTCCAGACTCTGTCTCCGATACATGCAGGTTTTACAAAGCCAAAATCTATTGTCATATTTCCGTTGCTGTCGTTATTGTCGTCAGCATCGTCGCCATTGCCGTTAATTTTTGAATTTTCATCTGCGCCTGTTGGCTCGCTGTTTTCCAGCAACTCAAAAACTCCCGAAGTGTAACCGCCGCATCTTTGGTCTTTAATATTTGAGTCATCTTTTTTGTCATCATTATCTGCACCGTTTTGATTTGCTGTTGGGATATACCCATCTGGCGCTTCGGTAATTACTACAGAGTAGTTGCCCTCTGGCAGGTTGTCAAATTTGTAAACGCCGTTGCTGGTTGTAATTTCACCCACAGTCTGGTTGCTGTAATTTTTAACTTCGCTGCAGTTTTCATCTACAAGTTTCAATTTAAATGTTTCATTTAACGGTTCTTCACCCTCATCTTGAATGCCGTTTGCATTTTTATCATCCCAAATAAGAGAACCTATAGACAATCCTTTGCCTGCTGGAACCACAATGCCCACTCTGTTTGGCTCTGCCGGCTGAAGTTTGCTCTCATAATTGTTATCCGGGTCGTAACCTGTAGCAACATGCGCTAAAGAGTTCCAAGCCGGATACATCTCTTCTGCATTGTTAATATCGCTGTATAGCACATCTTTTGGAGCTTTCATTGTAACTTTAAACTCCATCTCTTCAAGCGGATTCCAATCGCTGCTATCAAACGGAAGCACAATTCTGATTGCTTTTACATCTGCTGGGTTTGCCGGAAGGGTTTCGCTCCAGTCATTTTCGCAATCTTGCGGCCAGTCGGTGCTTTGGTGGTCGCCGTCATCTTCAATTTCACCGCGGCATGGATTTGTTGATTTAGAGTACTCTATTTTTCCGCCGTTTTGCAGTGCATCTTTAGCCTTTTGGTTAACCGCTTCGATTTTAACAAATTCCGGTGCCCAGCTGCTGCCCCTGTCGGCACTGCTTAAAGCTTTAGAAACGCCTGTATCGCCTACATAAGGGAAAATATCATACAGGTAGTAATCTTTTAACTTGACATTTCCGACATTTTTAATTTTAATTTTATACTCAAAGTTTTCCCCTCTTTTTGTCTGTGCAACACATGGGGTTTTTGTATAAAGACCATCAGTTGGGCACTGTGCATTGTTTGTTTCGTTAGGGTCGCTTGCATTAACAAAGCCAAGTTCGTCAATTCCTCTAATCCATTTGCTCCCTTCTAGGGCTGCTGCTCTAATTACCATAACAGTTTTTGTTGTGCCGCACACCTCTTCGGCAGTGTCATCATCGCCGTCTAAATCGTTTTGGTCTGTAACTGTGCTGCCGCTGCAGTTGTGTCTTAATGAATTGTCAAAAAATGCCGCTTCGTTTGTGTAGTTTCCAGGTTCTGTTCCTGCTTTTACACGCACTTTAATTTTCATATAAACGCTTTTGCTCTCATCAAACTCAACATCGTTGCCGCCGTTTACGCTTTTATCCCAAGTAAAGCGAACAAGTGTTCTGTTTGTATTTTTATAGTTATCTATAACTTCAATTTTTGGTTCTATATCGGTACCGCTAATACCGTCAACTTTTAAAAACTCCATCTCTTTTGGCAAAAGGTCTGCAACTACAGGGTTTTTAATTTTGCCTGTAGAGTCTGCACTATTGTGGTAAAAGTGTAAAATATAATCAAACTCTTCATAAGGTTTAGCCTGGCTTAAGGTTGAGCTTTTGTCAAAGCCTATTGCAGCGGTAGGCTCTTCTATATTTGCACTGCCGGTTACACTATCTTCACCTTGAGAGCCGTCAAATTTTTTATAAGTTGCAATAAGCTTGTTTGTAACCTCTTTTGGCAGTTCTCCGCTATATTCATTTTTAAGTTCAACATAAGGGTGATCCAAATTTTCCCAGCCCATTGGAATATCGGGTCCGTCTGGGCCGTTATCTTTAAATACCCATCTGATACAGGTTACATTTTCTGGAAAATCGCCGTTTTCTGCACTAAAAGAGATAGATTGAGACGGATTTATTTCACCGGTTATATTGTTGTCGTAAGTTGCATTTTTACAATCGCCCGGATGGTCTGTAGCGTAAGAGATAACCGCAGTTACATTGCTCTCGCCGTTAGCAGTTGCCGGAGAGTTCCAAGTACCGCTGGAGAAAGATTTAAGGCTTAAGCCTTCAACTTGCGGAAGCTCTTCATAAATTGTCAAATTAGGAACCGGCGCGTTTGAATCGGAATCATTAAAATTTAAATACCACACCATATTTTCATTTCTAATTACATCATCTGCACTTTTGCTTAATGCAATTCCTGGTGTAGGTATGCCAATTGTTTCATCTATCTCATCCTGGCCTGTGTAACTTTCGCCATTGCTGTCTGTGGCAGTAACAGTTACACTGTTTTTAATTTCATCACCCTCATCAAAATTGCTGTGAGGGTATTTAAGCGTGTACTGTTTTGTTATACAGACTCTAGAGTCGTATGAGCTGCTGCTGTATAAATTTTTAATTTTGGTTTCATCATCATCAAGCTGCCAGGTAAGAGTGTGGCTGCCAGCATCGTTGCTTGCTCCGCCGCTGTTTACAACTTCTGCATTTTGCGGATAAACATCTTTTATCTCAACATTGCTTAAATCCACATTTCCTACAGCTGTTTTAGAACATAGGCGGACTTGATAAACAACATTTGTATCCCATGTCGGTTTTAAATTTGAATTTGGTGAAATACGCTCTTTTTCCACTTCCCATTTTTGGGTCTTTGGTTTTACAGTAATCTTTTTGTCTGCTTTTACGGTAATATCATTTGCAGTAACTTCGTTTTCTATTTCTGTATTTGGCGATGCATCTAAATCTACCCTGGCTTTAATAGTTATCTCTGCAGTGGTGCCGCCTTCAAATGTCCCTTCTTTATCTATCTGAATTTCTGTATCTCCTTTTTGGCATTTGGTTACAGTATAACCGTTTGGTGCTTCGCAGCTATCTATTACCAAGCCGTCAGGCAAATTGTCTTTAATTGTTAAACTGCCGCAATCGCCGTCCATAGAGTTGCATGAAGCTTTAATTGTATAAATAACAAGCTCTCCTGTCTCTTTATTTGGGTCGCCTTGCAGTTTTTTGCTTAAACTTATAGAACTGCTGTCGGCATATAAAAAGCTTTGCAGCAGAGCCGCTGCAAAAGCCGCTTTTAAAAACCGTCTAGAACGTTTCATTAAATCTCCTTTTTGTACATATAATAATTATCTAATAGTTCCAAATAATGGAATTATATAGACAGCAAAAACCTACAGTGACATATTACTAACATTTTTCAGGAAAGCCGTTTTTTATTTCAAAATGAAATATATTTTAGTTAGAAAAAATGGGAAAAGCAGAATAGACAATAGTGAGTTTATAGATTTAAAATAGAATATTTTTGAAAAAAATTAAAAATTTTTAAACTGTTTAATAATTATTTAAGGTTAAAGTCAATATAATTGCAGTCCATTTTGAGATGGAAATGTTTTTATTGCTGGTGTAGCTCAGTTGGCTAGAGCAGCTGATTTGTAATCAGCAGGTCGGGGGTTCAAGTCCCTTCACCAGCTCCATTTAATTTATATCAGTGTTTGACCAGTAATCTGGGGTGAGATACTCAAGTGGCCAACGAGGGCAGACTGTAAATCTGCTGGCTTTCGCCTTCGGAGGTTCGAATCCTCCTCTCACCACCAGCTGTGCGGGTGTAGCTCAGTTGGCTAGAGCTCCTGCCTTCCAAGCAGGTTGTCGCCGGTTCGAGTCCGGTCACCCGCTCCATAAACTGGGAGCTGAGTTTAATTTCCGGATTATGCTTTGAATATTGCGCAGTATTATTTTTTAAAATTTAGTTTAATGCATAATTCGGAGTAAAGTTGCTTCTATTAGTTAACTTCTGCTCAAATCCCAAACTGTGTATCGCTGATATAAATTAATTGTTAACCCAGGGGTATAGCTGTTAAGAGTTTTGGCAATTTGGCTCTTTACAGCTATACCCCTATTTTTGTATGCCCAGATAGCTCAGGGGCAGAGCACTTCCTTGGTAAGGAAGAGGTCGGCGGTTCAAATCCGCTTCTGGGCTCCATTTTTTAGCGCGATGGACAGGAGTTTAACTTTTAGGTTAAAGTCTTGTCCATCTGCTGGGCGCAAGTGTAGAGGGTATTAGGGGAAACTCCCCTTAAGTATTTTTAGGTATAATGCCACGCGTAAATTTAAAAAGCTAGGAGAAACAAAAATGGCTAAAGAGAAATTTGAACGTACCAAACCGCACGTAAATATCGGTACAATCGGTCACGTTGACCATGGTAAAACAACTTTGACTGCTGCTATTACAGCTGTTCTTGCAACTAAAAACAATTCTCAATTTATGGATTATGATCAAATCGACAATGCTCCAGAAGAGAGAGAAAGAGGTATTACAATTGCAACTTCTCACGTTGAGTATGAAACAGATAAAAGACACTATGCTCACGTTGACTGTCCAGGCCACGCAGACTACGTTAAAAACATGATTACTGGTGCTGCGCAAATGGACGGCGCTATCTTGGTTATTGCAGCGACAGACGGTCCAATGGCGCAAACTAGAGAGCACATTCTACTATCTCGCCAGGTTGGTGTTCCTTACATTGTTGTATTCTTAAACAAAGAAGACCAGCTTGATGAAGAAGATAAAGAAGAGATGCTAGAGCTTGTAGAGATGGAAGTTAGAGAGCTTCTAAACGAGTATGAATTCCCAGGCGATGATACTCCAATTATTGCAGGTTCTGCATTCCAGGCTCTAGAAGAGGCTAAAAAAGGACAAATCGGGCCATGGTCTGAAAAAATCCTTCAGTTAATGGATGCTGTTGATGAGTATATCCCAACTCCAGAGAGAGATACTGATAAAGATTTCCTAATGCCAATTGAGGATATCTTCTCTATCCAAGGGCGCGGAACAGTTGTTACTGGTAAAATCGAAAGAGGTAAAATCTGCGTTGGTGAAGAGGTAGAGATTGTTGGTTTAAAAGATACTCAAAAAACAACAGTTACCGGTGTTGAGATGTTTAGAAAAGAGATGGATTGCGGTGAAGCGGGTGACAATGTTGGTGTTCTTCTTCGCGGAACTCCAAAAGAGGCTGTTCAAAGAGGTATGGTTCTTTGTAAGCCAGGTTCTATTACACCGCACACTAAATTCGAAGCTGAAGTCTATGTATTGACTAAAGAAGAGGGTGGTAGACACACTCCATTCTTCAATAATTACAGACCGCAATTCTATGTTAGAACAACTGACGTAACTGGAACTGTTACTCTGCCAGAGGGAACAGAAATGGTTATGCCGGGCGATAACGTAAAACTAAATGTAGAATTGATTGCACCAATCGCTCTTGAAGAGGGAACAAGATTTGCTATCCGTGAAGGCGGTAGAACTGTCGGTGCCGGTGTTGTAACTAAAATTATCGAGTAATTAGGGGCTTTTGCTCCTGTTAGATTGGAGAAAAGATGAGAGAGATTATCCATCTAGGTTGTGAAGAGTGTTCAAGAAGAAATTACCACACAACTAAAAACAAAAAAACTACAACTCAAAAACTGGAGTTGAGAAAATATTGCAAATGGTGCAAAAAGCACACAGTGCATAAAGAGATGAAACTGTAATTTAGGAACTAGAGACTAGGGGCTAGGGGTTAGATTCTAGCCAACTAGTCACCAGTTACTAGTCACTAGCAAATAGGCCAATAGCTCAGCTGGTAGAGCACTGGTCTCCAAAACCAGGTGTCGGGGGTTCGAGTCCCTCTTGGCCTGCCATTTAAGGGTAAAGCGATGAGCAAAATTATAGATTTTATAAAAAGTTCTAAAACAGAATTAGATAAAGTAATATTTCCAACCAAGATTCAGGTAAAGCAGGCTTTTATTGCTGTATTGATTGTTGTTGCTGTAATTGCTGCTTATTTAGCGCTTGTTGATTTGCTAATGTCGGCTATTGTAAGCAGTTCTTTAAAAGGTTAAATATGGCACATCAATGGTATGCAATCCAAACTTATGCCGGAAGTGAGAGAGCTGTAAAAAGAGCTATTGAGCAAATGGCAATTGATTACGGTTTGGAAGATAAAATCAAGCAGGTTGTTGTTCCAACCGAAGAGGTTATAGAGGTTAAAAACGGGGTTAAAAAAATAACCGAGAGATCGCTATATTCAGGTTATGTATTCGCCCATATAGATTTGGATACTGCATTGTGGCACAAGATTCAGTCTTTGCCTAAAGTATCTAGATTTATCGGGGAGCAAAAAACCCCAACTCCTTTAAGTCAAGCCGATGTTGATTTAATTTTGGAGAAATTGGAGAAAAAAGCGCCTCCTAGACCGAAGGTTGATTTTGAAACCGGCGAAATGGTCAGAATTATCGAAGGGCCTTTTGCCAACTTTACCGGTGTGGTAGAAGAGTACGATTTAGACCACGGCAAATTAAAGCTGAATGTATCGATTTTTGGAAGAAATACACCGGTAGAAATCCTTTACTCTCAAGTAGAAAAGATTATTTAATTCACTAAAAAGGAAACATAATGGCTAAAAAAGTAGCTGAAAAGTTTAAGCTGATGATTCAAGCTGGTCAAGCAAACCCGTCACCGCCTGTAGGTCCTGCATTGGGGCAAAGAGGCGTAAACATTATGGAGTTTTGCAAAGCTTTCAATGAAAAGACAAAAGATAAAATGGGATTTAAAATCCCTGTAGAGATTACTGTTTATACAGACAGAAGCTTTACATTTGTAACTAAGCAGCCTCCTGCGACAGATTTGATTATGAAAGAGGCAGGCATTAAAAAAGGGAGCGACAACCCGCTGCTTAACAAAGTCGGCAAATTGACCAAAGAGCAGATTTATAAAATTGTAGATTTAAAAATTGATGATTTAAATACAAACGACAGAGACCAGGCGGCAAAAATTATTGAAGGTTCTTGCCGAAGCATGGGTATCGAAGTTGTAGATTAATCCGAAACCACACGGATTTATAAATTGTGGGAGCAAATTTAAGCGGAGTAAAATATGGCAAAAAAGATTAGTAAAAGAAAACAGGCACTTTTAGAAAAGATTGATAAAAATAAAATTTATTCGTTAAAAGAGGCGGTAGAGACTGTTAAAGAGTTAAAATCTGCCAAATTTGACGAAACTGTAGAGATTGCACTCAATTTGAATGTTGACCCAAGACATGCTGACCAGATGATTAGAAGCTCTGTTGTCTTGCCTCACGGAACAGGCAAAAAGGTTACTGTTGCTGTTTTTGCAAAAGGTGCAAAAATAGATGAGGCTAAAGAGGCAGGCGCTGATATAATCGGCGATGATGAACTGTTAGCTAAAATTCAAAACGGTCAGATAGATTTTGATATTGTTATTGCAACTCCTGATATGATGGGAGTATTGGGAAGAGTTGCCAGAATTTTGGGCCCTAAAGGTTTAATGCCTAACCCAAAAACCGGAACTGTAACTCAAAATGTTGCAGAAGCTGTTAAAAATGCAAAAGGCGGACAAGTTAACTTTAGAACCGATAAAAAAGGCAACATCCACGCTGGAGTGGGCAAAGTTAGCTTTGATGCAGACAAACTTGAAGAGAATTTAAGAACTTTTGTTCATAAAATTAATAAATTAAAGCCCGCAAGCGCAAAAGGCAGATACATCACAAATGCTGCTTTATCGCTTACTATGAGTCCTTCTATCAAGCTGGACACTCAAGAGTTAATGGAAATTAAATAGTTAATCTTAGACGAAGACATTAGGGGCGCAAGCTTAAAGTTGCACTAAAACTTTTAAGTGCATCCCTTTTGCGAGTCTGAAAGGAGAGAAAATGACAAGAGCCCAAAAAGAGCAGTTAGTTGCTGAACTGACAACTGCCTTTTCGGAGTCAAACGCTATTGTTGTGTGCGACTACAAAGGGACTAAATGTCAAGAGCTTGAAGCTGTGCGAAGAGATGCGGCTGAGAGCGGGACAAAAGTTCGTGTAGTTAAAAACACATTAGCGATGATTGCTCTGAAAAATGCCGGTATCGAAGGCCTTGAGCTTAAAGATACCAACCTGCTTGTGTGGGGCGAAGATCAAATCGCCGCTTGTAAAGTTGCCGATAAAGCTGCAACTGAATTCAAGAACACATTTGCAATTAAAGCAGGGGCTTTGGAAGGTAAAGCTGTTGATTTGGCAACTATTTTGGCAATGGCTAAACTGCCTAGCCGTGATGAGCTTCTTGGTATGCTTCTTAATGTTTGGCAAGCGCCGATTCGCAACTTTACAATCGGTCTTGACGCATTAAGAAAGAAAAAAGAAGAAGAAGCGTAAGTCGGTTTTAAGTTGGAAATTTGAAGTTCCAGACAGGATGTAAAAGTTTAGAGTCGAAAAAATAAATAAAAGGATAGGAAAATGGCTATTACTAAAGAAGATGTATTAGAGTATATCTCAAACTTAAGCGTATTAGAGCTTTCTGAATTGGTTAAAGAGTTCGAAGAGAAATTCGGTGTATCTGCTCAAGCTACTGTAGTTGCTGCTCCAGGTGCTGCTGCCGGCGGGGCTGCTGAAGAAGAGAAGACAGAGTTTGATGTTGTTCTAACAGGTGCAGGCGCTAAAAAGATTAATGTTATTAAAGTTGTTAGACAAATTACTGGCCTTGGACTTAAAGAGGCTAAAGCTGCAGTTGAAGAGACCCCAACTACTCTTAAAGAGGGTATCTCTAAAGAAGAAGCAGAAGAGATTAAAAAGCAGCTTGAAGAGGCTGGCGCTTCTGTTGAGCTTAAGTAATTCTCTTTTAAAATTTCCGCGGCAGGGTTTTGCTGCGGCTATCTTTAGAGATTAGAGAAGAGAGATTAGAATTAGTTTCCTTGTATTTTGCAAAGATTTACAAATAAGTTATTATTCTGTTGTATAATAGTTTATTTGTGAATCACTGGTGAAAGTTGTAGGAGTATAGCATTGTTGAGTATTTTAGCAGCCGGGGCTGTTAAACTCTCTTCAATTTCTGTTAAAGAAGCCTAAAAATGGGCAATTTATCTTTGTTTACATACCGCTTTTTATTACCTATTTTTAGCCTTCTTTTTAGGGCTTATACTCCAACAACTCATTTTAAAACCAAATACAAGGTTGAACAATGCTAAACTCCCTACATTCTGGAAACAGATTAAGAATAGACTTTTCTAAAACTCCTAGAGAAATTGAGATACCTAACCTATTGCAGCTGCAGCAAAACAGTTATGATCAGTTTTTAATGGCGTATGCTAAAGACAGATCTCAAAGCATTATCGAAAAGACTTTCAGGTCGGCTTTTCCGATACATGACCAGCAAAACAGAATCTCTCTAGAGTATAGAGGAAGCGAAATAATAATGCCTAAATACACCGTAAGAGAGTGTATGGAAAGAGGCTTAACATATTCAGTTTCGCTAAAATTGAAAATAGATTTGATTATCTGGAACAGAGATGAAAAAACAGGCGAAAGGCTTGACCCAAAAGAGGTAAAAAGCCAAAATATTTATGTTAGAGACATCCCTTTAATGACCGATAGGACATCGTTTATTGTAAACGGTGTAGAGAGGGTTATTGTTAACCAGCTTCACAGAAGCCCGGGAGTAATTTTTAAAGTAGATGAATCAAACACTACAGCCCACAAATTGATCTATTCGGCTCAAATTATCCCAAACAGGGGAAGCTGGCTATATTTTGAGTATGATGCAAAAGATATTCTATTTGCCAGAATCAATAAAAGAAGAAAGATACCAATTACAATTCTTTTAAGAGCGATAGGATACACAAAAGAGGATATTATTAAAATTTTCTATCCGACCCAAGAGGTGATTGTAAAAGATAACCGCTTTTTGGTTAAATTTGACCCTGAAAAACTTAAAGGGCGCGCAGAGTATGATATAAAAGATGCTGACGGCAATGTAATTGTAAGCATGGGTAAAAGGCTTACAAAAAGAAAAATCGCCCAGCTTCAGGAGCAGGGTCTGGAGTGGCTGGAGTATCCTTTAGAGGTGCTTATGGAGAGATACCTTGCCCAGCCTATTATTGACCAGGAAACCGGCGAAGTTGTTTATGATGCGGTTACAGCGCTTGATGAGAACAGATTAAAAAGAATTATCGAACTTGGCGTAGAGAAGTTTGAAATTGCAGACGATTTGGCGCCAGAGAGCGACGCTTCTATTATTAAAGCTTTTGCGGCAGAGCAGGAGAGTTTAAGACTTTTAAGACAGAGTGAAGGCATTGATGATGAGAATATTCTGGCGGTTATCCGTGTTCATAAAGTGATGAGACCGGGCGAGCCGGTAACCCCGGAAGCTGCAAAAGCGTTTTTGAACCAGCTCTTCTTTGACCCTGAAAGATACGACCTTACAGAGGTAGGGCGTATGAAAATGAACCATAAGCTGGATTTGAATATTCCTGAATATGTTACAGTGCTGACAAATCAGGATATTATTGAAACAATTAAATATTTAATTAAAGTTAAAAAAGGCATTGGCCATATTGATGACAGAGACCATTTAGGAAACAGAAGAATCAGGTCTATCGGGGAGCTTTTGGGCAATGAGCTACACAACGGCCTTATTAAAATGCAAAAGGCTATAAAAGATAAAATGACCACATTAAGCGGTTCTATTGATGATTTAATGCCGCATGATTTGATTAACTCTAAAATGATTACAAATACAGTTTTAGAGTTTTTCTCTACCGGCCAGCTTAGCCAGTTTATGGACCAGACCAACCCGCTTTCTGAAATTACGCACAAAAGAAGACTCTCTGCGCTTGGAGAGGGTGGTCTGGTAAAAGAGAGAGCCGGATTTGAAGTGCGCGATGTTCACCCGACACATTACGGGAGAATCTGTCCGATAGAGACTCCAGAGGGGCAAAACATCGGGCTTATCAATACGCTTGCATCTTATGCAAAAGTTAATGAACACGGCTTTATCGAAGCGCCATACAGAGTTGTTAAAGATAGAAAAGTAACAGATGAAATTGTTTATATAACCGCAACACAAGAAGAGGATAAAATAATCGCGCCGGCATCTACAAAAGTGGATGATAATGGATATATTGTAGATGATTTGATAGAGGCAAGATTAAACGGCGATATAAGCCTTCAAGATGCAAACAAAGTTGATTTAATCGACCTCTCTCCGACAATGGTAAGCGGTGCTGCGGCATCTTTAATTCCATTCTTGGAGCATGATGATGCAAACCGTGCATTGATGGGTTCAAACATGCAGCGCCAGGCTGTGCCGCTTATCTGGACAGAAGCTCCAATTGTCGGAACAGGTATGGAAGCGGTAGCAAGCCGCGATGCCTGGGAAGCTGTTAAAGCAAGAAGAGCAGGGCGCGTAGAGAAGGTTGATTCTAAAAACATTTATATTATCGGCGAAGATGAAAAAGGGGTCTATATAGACCACTACTATTTGGAAAAAAATATCAGAACCAACCAAAATACCGCATTCCATCAAACTCCAATCGTAACAGTCGGACAAGAAGTTAAAGCGGGTGAGATAATTGCAGACGGTTCAAGCATAGACCAGGGCGAATTGGCTTTGGGTAAAAATGTTCTTATTGCATTTATGCCGTGGAACGGATATAACTTTGAAGATGCGATTATCATTTCTGAAAAATTGATTAGAGAAGACACATTTACCTCTGTTCATATTTACGAAAAAGAGATTGAGGCAAGAGAGCTTAAACACGGGACAGAAGAGATTACAAGAGCGCTTCCGAATGTGCGCGAAGATGAACTTACACACCTTGATGAGAGCGGTATTGTTAAAATTGGAACTTATGTGAAGCCTGGAATGATTCTTGTAGGTAAAGTGAGCCCTAAAGGGGAGATTAAACCTACACCTGAAGAGAGGCTGTTAAGAGCGATTTTTGGCGACAAGGCGGGGCATGTTGTGAATAAATCTCTATACTGCCCGGCATCTATGGAGGGTGTTGTTGTAGATGTTAAAATTTTTACCAAAAAAGGTTATCCGCGTGATGCCAGAAGCCAAAAAGCTTATGAAGAAGAGAAGGCAAGGCTTGACAAGGCGCACCACGACAGCCTTTTAATGATAGACAAAGAAGAGGTTTTGCAAATTGTAAATTACCTCTCTAAACAGGAATTGGCAGAAGATGCGCAAATTGGCGAAGAGACATATAAAGCCGGAAGCAAAGTTCCAAAAGAGGTTATAGAGGGTATTAACCGCTTTGCGCTGCGCTCTCTTGTAAAATCTTACTCCAGCGAAGTTCAAAAAGAGTATGAGAGATTAAAAAACAGTTTCTTAAAACAGAAGAAAAAGTTAAAACAGGAGCATGAAGAGAAGCTGGCTATTTTGGATAAAGATGATATTTTGCCAAATGGTGTAACAAAAGTTGTAAAAGTTTACATTGCAACCAAGCGTAAAATAAAAGTGGGCGATAAGATGGCGGGACGCCACGGTAACAAAGGTATTGTATCTAATATAGTTCCAGAAATCGATATGCCTTATATGGAAGACGGGACTCCTGTAGATATTATCTTAAATCCGCTTGGGGTTCCTTCGCGTATGAATATCGGGCAGATTTTAGAGGTTCACCTGGGGCTTATTGGCAAAAAGCTGGGTGAGCAGATACAAGAGATTTTCGATAAAAAACAGAAAGATTTTGTTAAGCAGTTAAGAGAGAAAATGATAGAGATTGCCCACACTGCGAAGCTGATGAAACAGAAGGGCGAACTTGAAAAAATGAGCGATGAAGAGATTATCAAATATGCAAGAGACTGGGCAAACGGCGTTAAGTTTGCCGTGCCTCCGTTTGAGTCTGCAAACCAGGAAGAGTTTAAAAAACTGTTTGAATTGGCTAAAATTGATACAGACGGCAAAACAACGCTTTATGACGGCAAAACGGGCGAAAAGATTAAAGAGCGCGTAAATGTGGGTTATATGTATATGCTTAAACTTCACCACCTGGTTGATGAAAAGGTTCATGCGCGTTCAACCGGACCTTACTCTCTTGTAACCCAGCAGCCAGTCGGCGGTAAAGCGCTCTTTGGGGGTCAGAGATTCGGCGAGATGGAAGTTTGGGCATTGGAAGCTTACGGCGCGGCACATGTGCTTAAAGAGATGCTTACAATCAAATCGGATGATGTTGACGGCCGTGCAAAAGCTTACAGGGCAATTACAAAAGGAGAGTCGGTTCCAGCGTCTGGAATTCCAGAAACCATGTTTGTTTTAACTAAAGAGTTGCAATCTTTAGGAATAGATGTAGAACTTTACACAAAGAAAGAGGGTGAAGATGAGTAACAGTTATTTAGAAAATTTAACGCCAATTGATTTAAATACAGAAGAGCGCCCAAAAGATGTAGAGGCTTTAAGACTTCGCATTGCTTCGCCTGAGAGAATTCTCTCTTGGAGTTATGGAGAGGTTAAAAAACCTGAAACTATAAATTACAGAACCCTAAAACCTGAGCGCGACGGTCTGTTTTGCGCTAAAATTTTTGGTCCAATCCGCGACTATGAGTGCCTTTGCGGTAAATATAAAAAGATGCGCTACAAGGGTGTTGTGTGCGAAAAGTGCGGTGTTGAAGTGACCAGTTCTAAAGTTAGACGCTCAAGAATGGGGCATATTGAGCTTGTAACCCCTGTTGCGCATATATGGTATGTAAGCTCTCTTCCAAGCCGCATCGGGACACTGCTTAATGTAAAAATGAAAGACCTTGAGAGGGTTCTTTATTACGAAGCTTACATTGTTAAAAATCCGGGTGATGCAAGTTACGATGCCAGCGGCGAAAATCCGGTGCAAAAGTATGATGTTTTAAATGAAGAGCAATACCAAGAGCTCTACAAGCGCTTTGGACATACCGGATTTGATGCAAGAATGGGCGGCGAAG
>JALVXO010000054.1 GCA_027022775.1 Campylobacteraceae bacterium | reverse complement strand
CACCGATATTGATAATCGGGGCGGTTTATCTATCTTACGAAGCAGCGCACACTGTATGGGGTTATATTTTTCCTCACCAGGAAAATGGCGAAAAAAAAGAGTTAAGCGAAAAAGAGAAGATAAAATCCGCAATTGTAACCGATTTTATACTCTCTATAGAGATTGTTTTAATAGCGCTTGCAAGCGTAGAGAACGAACCTTTAAATGTTAAAGTTTTAGTTGTGGTTTTAATCTCTTTTTTAGCTACTATCGGAGTTTACGGACTTGTTGCGCTGCTTGTAAGGCTGGATGATATGGGGTACTCAATTGCAATGCACTCAAGCAAAGGCAGCTTTTTGTATAAACTTGGCTTTTTAATGGTTAAGAGCCTACCGCTGATTGTGCGGGTGCTCTCTATTGTAGGAACTTTTGCAATGCTTCTGGTTGCCGGCGGAATTTTTATGCACAAAGTTGAAATTATTCATGATATCGCCCGCCCCATTCCCGGGTTTATGGCAGAGATTATAAGCTCTTTATTAATCGGCGGCATAGCTTTTATGTTTATAGAGGGGCTTAAATTTCTATTTAAAGGCAAAAAGTGAATTTGGCAAAAAAGTACCGCCCTAAATCTTTGGATGATGTGCTCTCACAAGAGCATCTTTTAGGCAAAAACAGCCCCTTTAGGGCTTTTTTAGAAAAAAACTATTTTCCAAATGCCCTGCTCTGGGGACCGCCAGGGTGTGGCAAAACAACTGTTGCCAGGCTTATTGCAAAAGAGCTTGGATGCGACTTTTTTGAATTTAATGCTACATCTGTAAAAATTGACGAAATCAGAAAACGCGTAAACTCTTATAAAGAGAGTTTAACCAAGCCTGTAATTTTTATAGACGAAATTCACCGCCTCTCAAAAAACCAGCAAGAGGTGCTTCTGCCATATATGGAAAATGGTATGTGCACACTTATCGGGGCTTCTACACAAAACCCTTACTACTCTTTAACTTCTGCTTTCCGCTCAAGAAGCCATCTGTTTGAATTTAAGCCGATAGTTTTATCCAATTTAATAAACTTAATTAAAACAGTTGCAGAAAATGAAGGCTTTGAATTAACAGATGAAGCGCTCGAATTTATAGCAAGCAGTTCCGGCGGAGATGCCAGAGGGGCGCTTAATCTGCTAGAGAGCGCCTCTTTTTTAAGCCCGAAAATAACTTTGCAAAACTTAAAGAAAATCCGCAGCCAGGCTCTCTATGGCGGAAGTTCAGAAAAAGAGAGCCATTACGATTTAACCTCTGCTATGATTAAAAGCATAAGAGGTTCTGATATAGATGCAGCGCTTTACTATCTGGCAAGATTAATAGAGGGTGCAGAACCGCCGCAATTTATAGCAAGAAGATTGGCAATTTTGGCGGCTGAAGATATCGGAAATGCCAATCCAAATGCACTTAACCTGGCATCTTCGGCTTTAAATATAGTCCAAAATATCGGATATCCAGAAGCAAGAATTCCACTGGCGCAGCTTGTAATTTACTTAAGCTCTTCCCCAAAATCAAACAGTGCCTATAAAGCTATAAACAGTGCCCAAAAAGCTGTAAAAGAGGGGCTTATTTTAAATGTGCCAGAACATATAAAAACCCACCCAAAAAACTACCTCTACCCCCATGATTTTGGCGGATATGTAAAACAAAACTATCTTGAAAAAGATATCCGCTTTTACACCTCATCAAATATAGGCTTTGAAGCAAAACTGAATGAGTGGCTAAAAAAGATAAAAGGCAACTAATTTTGTAAGTTGAATATGTTAAAATTCAGCCAAAAAGAATAAAGAAATATTATGATGCTCTCAATATTTTTATTTATAATTTCACTTTTAACTGCAAAGTATAAAGAGCGCAGTAGATACAACACTCTTTTTAGTGCCAGTTTGATTTTTATTTATTTGTTTATCTCTCTTTTATATTTTTGTGCAGATTATTTTACCGGCGAAGGAGTAAACGAAGCTGTAATTTATACATTAAAAACCGGTTTAAAAGGTGCCGGATTTGAAGAGTATACAGCACTAATAGTAACTTCTGCAGTTTTATTTATTTTAAGCATTACTGTCTCTTATATTTACTTGCGTTTAATTAAAAACTACAATTATATAAAAAATAAAAATATCAAAGGAGTTATTCATAATCTGGCTTTAATACTTGCTTTTGCAACTCATCCCCTAATTTGGAATCTATACAAGCTTTACACTTCAAAACATATCAAACAGTCTGGCGATTTTTATAAATATTACAAAATTCCAACTTTATCTAAAGAAAAATCAAATAGTTACAATCTGGTATATATTTATGCAGAAAGCCTAGAAAGAACCTACTTTGATGAAAATATTTTTCCTGGCTTAATGCCAGATTTAAAAAAATTAAAACAAAAGGCCATAGATTTTAGCAATATTAATCAAGTTGAATCAACTGGCTGGACAATAGGCGGAATGGCATCTTCGCAATGCAGCGTACCACTTTTTACCCCTTCTGGCGGAAACTCCATGAAAGGAATGGATAGTTTTTTAAAAAATGCTCAATGTCTAGGAGATGTTTTAAAACAAAAGGGATACCAGTTGGTATTTATGCAGGGAACCTCTACCTATTTTTCTGGAATTAGAAATTTTTATAAAACACATAAATTTGATGAAGTTTATGGAAGAAAAGAGTTAATAAAGAAATTAAAAGATAAATCTTACATTAATGAGTGGAACGGGCTTTATGATGACTCATTACTGCCTATGGTTTATAAAAAATTTATTGAACTTTCAAGAAGCGAGAAACCTTTTGCCCTTATTTTAGCAACAATCGACACGCACCACCCAAAAGGCATGCTATCAAAATCATGCCAAGATATTCCATACAAAGATGGCAAAAACCCTATTTTAAACGCAGTGCACTGCAGTGATAAACTTATAACGGAATTTATTAAAAAAATTCAAAACTCAAAGTATGCAAAGAATACTTTAATTGTTCTCTCTTCCGATCACCTGGCTATGCGAAACAGTGCCACCAATTTGCTTGAAAAAGGAAAAAGAAGAGATCTGTTTTTAATATTTGACCCCCAAAGCAGCAAATATATGCTTATAAAAAAACCGGGCAGCATGCTGGATGTGGCACCTACTGTATTGTACAAACTGGGAATAAATACCGATTTAGGATTAGGAAGAAATTTAATTAAAAAGAATTCTTTGCTTACAAAATTTAAACATTTTAACCAAAAACTTTTATCTTGGCAAAAAGATATTTTAAAACTTTGGGATTTTAAAAAGATAGGATTAATTTACCATATAGATATAAAAAGAAAATCTATTTACATAAATGAACATAAATATAAATTTCCTATCTTAATAAAAGTAAATAATAACAGAAGCATAACTCCATATTTTGAATTTGACCAACTTAAACAGCTTGATGAGTATTTAATAGAGTTTCCAAAAAAACAAAAATTTATCTGGATAGATAACTGTAACAAACTAGACAGACTTTTTAATCTTGTATTAAATGGAAAATATTGTCTTGTTCAAGGAGCTATTGGTTCAAAATTAAAAACAGTTATACTAAATGGTAAAAAAACTATAAATACTAAAAATTTGTTTGAAGATAATAGTTTTGATGAAAAACTTTATACACAGAGAATGGAATATATAAAATC
>JALVXO010000053.1 GCA_027022775.1 Campylobacteraceae bacterium | reverse complement strand
AAATGATTACTCAATGGGTAGAAGATGCGCCAAAAAACATAGAGGGTGTTAAAAATGTAGAGGTAAACCTGGTCTGGGAACCGGAATGGAATATCTCAATGGCAGAAGAGAATGTAAAACAGGCATTGGGAGCGCTTTGATTTAGAGATTAGGGTTGAGGGTTGAGAAGAATTGATAATTGAACCCTCTGAAAAACCATTAATTTCACTCAAGCAAGTTTTATTTTTCGCTTCGCGAACGCAAAAAAATTTTATTAAAAAGAGCAAACGCAAGCGCCCCTTCGGGGTTAAGTGCTCTTTTTTAGCCTGCGGCTAACATAAAATTTTTTTGCTAAAATTATAAAGCTTTCGTTTAATTTATAGTTTTTCAGAGGGTTCAATTGATAATGGAGAATTCCGTTTTCAGTTTTCTGCTTTCCGTTTTCCGAATGTAGGTGCGGCCGTGCCGCACAATTAGTGACAGTGACAGTTGACAGTGACAGTTTAGATTGCGTCATTCCGTGCAGAAAACTGAAAGCGGAAAACGAAAAACTGTAAATATTTTTCATTACCGTTTTTCCATTCTCTGCTATCTGTTTTCCGAATGTAGGTGCGGCCGTGCCGCACAATTAGTGACAGTGACAGTTGACAGTGGCAGTTTAGATTGCGTCATTCCCGCGAAAGCGGGAATCCAGGGCTTATTTAGCGAAAAGAGATTAGAAATTAGAGATTAGTATAAAACTGAAACTTCAATAAACGCGGCACAGTCGCACAATCAGCTCTAAGCCCTAAGCTCTGAGCTCTAAGCTTATATACAAAAAAGGGATTTAATGAAAAGGATTTTAAAAGATTTATATGGTGCCGGGATACTCTTTTTTTATTATGTTAAGTGGTTTATAATTATCGGATTGCCGGTTCTTTATTTTGGACTTGATTATAAAAGAAACTATATTCTGGATATTTTATGGATTTGGTGTATAATTTTAGCTGTAAAAGATTTTGTTTATAGATTTATTTTAAAAAAGAGTTATTGCAACAGCGGCAAATGCTCTAGCAAAGGAGAGTGATGTTTGGATTGTTTGAAAAAGATGAAATCGGCGAGGCTAAAATATTTTTTGGAAGCCAAGAAGAGGATCGCGAAAACAAAATTGAGATAAAAAACCCGTATTCTAGCAAGGTTGTAAGCCGTTACCCGGTTTGCAGCGCAAATGACGCAAAAAAGGCTTTAGAGATAGCAAAAGAGGCTTCTGCCGCTGCTGCAAAAACCCCTCTGCACCAAAGAATTGCGTGGCTTGAAGATGTGGCTAAAAAAGTGCGCGAAAAGGCGGATTATTTTGCAAAACTGATAGTGGATGAGGTTGGTAAACCGTTAATGTTTGCAAAAATAGAAGCAATCAGATGCGCTGAAACTATCGAAATAACCGCAAAAGAGCTTATAAATTTGCACGGTGAAACCATTGCCAGCGATGCCACGCCAAGCGGCAGAAAAGCGCTAGCTTATTACAAAAGGGTGCCGGTAGGTGTTGCAAGCTGTATTACACCGTTTAATTTTCCTCTAAACTTAATTGCACACAAAATAGCCCCTGCTTTAGGTGCAGGAAATGCAGTAGTTTTAAAGCCGACACCGGAAGCCCCAATGTGTGCTTATGAGTTTGCAAAACTTTTTATAGAGAGCGAATATGCCGTTAAAGATGCTTTAAGTGTAGTTTACGGCGATGCAGAAGTAGGAAGCGAACTGGTAAGTAACCCGATTCCAAGAGTGGTCAGCTTTACAGGCTCTGCACAGGTTGGAAGAATAATTATGAAAAATGCGGGTATTAAAAAGGTTGCACTGGAATTGGGCGGAAATGCTGCTACCTATATCGATAAAAGCGCAGATTTAGAAGATGCAGCCAAAAAGTGCGCATTTGGTTCATTTTACAACAGCGGGCAGGTTTGCATTTCGCTGCAAAGAATTTATGTGCATGAAGATATTTACGATGAATTTGCCCAGCTTATGGCACAAGAGACTAAAAAATTTAAAATCGGTTCACCTTATGAAGAAGAGACCTTTATGGGGCCGCTAATTAACGAAGATGCAAAAATGAGAGCCCAAAGATGGGTGGCTAGCGCAATTGATGAAGGTGCAAAAGCGCTTGTTGGAGGCAAAGAGGTTGATGGAATATTCCCTCCTACAATAATGACAGAAGTAACAGACAATATGAAAATAGTCTGCGAAGAGGTGTTTGCACCGATTGTAAGCCTGGTTAGAGTCGGCTCTTACGAAGAGGCGATTGAGAAAATCAATAATTCACCTTACGGTTTGCAATATAGCATATTCACCAATTCCTTAAAACTTGCACAAGCCTTTATAGATGATGCACAGTGCGGCGGGGTGGTAGTAAATGATATCCCTACAGTCCGTTTTGACATTCAGCCTTACGGCGGAGCAAAACAGTCAGGCATAGGCAAAGAGGGGCCAAAATTCGCATTAGAAGAGTTTACCGAAATTAAATCGGTAGTTGTTTTTTAAGCCTTTGGCTTAAAAAGCTAAGAGCTTAGAGCCAAGAGATCAGAGCTAATGGTGCGGCTGCGCCGCATTTAATATTTGCAGCTATACCGCTTAAAAAAAGGCAAAGCCACCTTGTTGGCTCTAAGCACTGCGCTCTTAGCTCTCAGCCTTTACAAAAGGATAAACAAATGAAAGCAGCAATATCAGCCTGTCTTTTAGGCAATAGATGCCGTTATGACGGAACAGACAATTACGACCCTAAACTATTAGGCAAGCTTGAAGGGTGCGAGCTTGTTGCATTCTGTCCAGAAGATTTCTGTTACGGCACACCGCGCCCGACAATGGATTTAATAGAAAAAAACGGGCAGGTTAAAGCGATTTCAAACCTTACAGGCGCCGATTTAAGCAAGCCAATAATTGAGTATGCCAAAGCGTTTTTTGAAACCCATAAAGATATTGAACTTTTTATAGGCAAAGACAGAAGCCCAAGCTGCGGAGTCTGCAGTGCCAGACTGTATGACCCGCAAAAAAACTTAATCTCATCAAAAACTTCCGGCTTAATGGCAAAAGAGGCAAAAAAAAGAGGCATAAAAGCAGTAGATGCCGAAGAGGTTTTGGAAAAAGGGTATTAAATTACTCTTTTCTAAATTTAGATAGCCACTTTTTTTGCTCTTCGGTTAAGTTTTCTAAAGAGTTTAAAATTTTTGCTTTTAAATTTTCTAAATCTTTTATTTCTAAATATTCTAACAGTTCCGGAGCAATATCAAAATCTTTTATTTTTTGTTTATTCCAAAGTGATTTTATGTCGTTTAATAACTCTTTTTTCTCTAACATCTGAAAATCCCTAAATAACTAACTTTTATTTTTATATTTTACTCTATTTTTAAGATAAAATATTGTATATCTTTCAAAAAAAGGATAGAATTTGTTCAAAAGCAGAGATTTTAATATTTTAGTTGCATTAAGCGTAAGCATTGTTGTAATACTTTTGGTTGGAGCATACACAAGCCCGACATTTACACAAAAACAGGCGATGCTAAACTCTATAATTTATTTTCTGGCAGTGCTTTTTGTTGCATCTGTAACTTTAGTGATTTTGTGGCACGGATTTAAAGAGTTTAGTGTAATGCTGGCTATTATTTTAGCTATGATTATATCTCTGCTTGGAGTAAAAGCCGGATTGATTGCTGTTTTTG
>JALVXO010000052.1 GCA_027022775.1 Campylobacteraceae bacterium | reverse complement strand
GCATCGGCGTAATCTACCACGACTGCTTCGAAACTTGGGTGGTAATCCAGATTAAAATTTTCAATAACCTCTTGCGGAAAAAAGCTTTTTTTGTATGGTGCAGAGTGTTTTAAAACCCCCTCCAGCGTTGCATAGGTTAAGTTTAAGCCGTCAAAATCTTTATACCGTTTTTCAAGCTTTGTTAAAACCCTGAAAGATTGGAAATTGTGTTCAAAACCGTTTTTAAAGCCGTCTTTTTTTAGCAGTCTGTCCAGTTCATCTCCGCCCACATGCCCAAACGGGGTGTGCCCTAAATCGTGGCTTAATGCTATAGCTTCTGCAAGCGTTTCATTCAGCCTTAGCTCTCTTGAGAGAGTTCTTGCAATTTGAGCCACCTCTATAGAGTGGGTAAGGCGTGTTCTAAAATAATCCCCTTCATGGTTGATAAAAACCTGCGTTTTATACTCCAGTCTTCTAAAAGAGCCGCAGTGGACAATTCGGTCTCTATCTCTTGCAAAAGGGTCGCGAAAGTCGTCTGTAAGCTTAAAAAAACGCTTTTTATACAACATTTTTTACCTTTTTTCAATTTTTTTACTAAAAAATATGAAAAGTTTGCTATAATATTCGTAATTGTATCTAAACATAGAAAGAGTCTGGTTTAATTTTATAAAGACTCGCTTATACAGAATTTGGAATTAATTCGCAATTTTAGCTTTAAGCTTAAAAAAGGGTCGATATGAAAGTAACATTAATGCACCACACACCTTTGGATGTCTGCGCGCATGCCATACGAACCTGCTGGCAAAGTTTTGATAAAAGTGATGGCGGAGGCGAAAAAGACAGGGCGCTTATTGACAGAGTCGGAAATAAATATAAACACTCATCTACGCTGGAGCATCTGGTTTACACATTTTATATCCAGGGCATCAGCCGCGCTTTGCTTCAAGAGCTTGCGCGCCACAGAATGGCAAGTTTAAGCGTAAAATCGACCCGTTACACCCTAAAAGAGTTAAAAAATACAGACCCGTTTGATTTGGATGATTTTAAAGGTGCATCAAAATTTATAGTTTTAACAGGCAATGAGGATGTTGACAGGGCATCAATAGCAGCGCTAAACAACCTTCAAGCGCTGCTGAAAAAAGGGATAAGCAACGATATTGCAAAATATGCGCTTGTGGAGTGTTACAAAACGGAACTCACATGGACGATTAACGCCCGTTCACTTCAAAACTTTTTGACTTTAAGAAGTTCAAAAAGTGCCCTTTGGGAGATAAGAGAACTGGCAAAAGCGGTTTATGAGGTGCTTCCAGATGAGCATAAATATCTATTTAAAGATTGTATGGCAAATTTAAGTGAGTAAAACATGAAAAGAGTATTAACAGTTTTAATCTTGCTGTTTGTTAATTTAAGCGCACAGGTTGCACTTTCGGCTATAAACAATCTGCGCTCTCCGCAAAAAGCTCTTGTGCAGGAGCTTTATGCGTTAAATAACTATCAATATCTCTGGCTTGGACCAGAAAATGCAACAAAACTTGCAAAAGCAACAAATGCATTGAGCAACGGTTATTACAATTATAAAAACAAGCCGCTGCACAGAACCGAAATTACGCAGCTTTTATATACGCTTGATGCGGGCGGGCTAGATGCTTACAACAAATCAAGGCTGGATGTTTTAATTACCGATGCTTATGTAAGGCTTTTGCACTTTATCAGAATCGGAGATGTAGATTGGAATCTTGTACGACAAAAAATAGCAAGTTTAAGGACAAGGTACAATATTAAAGCGGTCTGGGAACTTAAAGTAAAAAGGATGCCAAGCGCTGCAACCATACTGCAGTATATTAAACAGGGGCGTGTAAATGCGCTTTTAATGGAGAGTGTAGGGCAGAAACAGCGCTATAAACCGTTTATCGATATTTTACAATATTACCGTAAAATCCCGGAATTTAAAAAAGTTCCTTATGGGCGCACTATAAAATACGGGCAGAGAGACAAAAGAATTTACCAGATTAAGCGCAGGCTGCTGCTGCTTGGGGATTATCCGCGGGGTGCGCCTATTAACAGAAAGTTTGATAAAAATTTAGCTTATGCAATTTCTAAATTTAGAAAACGCTTTAATTTACGGCAAGGAAATTATATCGACAATAAACTTTTATCCTATATTAATCTCTCAAAATACTATTATATAAAAAGGATTATTGTAAATTTGGATAAAACAAAAGTATTTATGCCATATTTTGGAAGAACATACATAGAGGTTAATGTTCCGGAATTTAAAGCCAGACTCTACCAGGATGGGGTTGAAGTATTTTCCACAAAAGCGGTTGTCGGGATGGTAACCCGCCCTACGCCTATTTTTGATGATTATCTTGAGTATATTGTAATAAATCCTACATGGACAGTTCCAGAGAGTTTAATTAAAAAAGATTTGATTCCTGCACTCAAAACACACCCAAATGTGTTTGAAATAGCACGTCTTAAGGCATACAGAGGCGGCAGGGAGGTTAAGCCCGACATTCAAAAAATACTTGCGCTTGAAGGGACAAACCGCCACTCCCCATACAGGATTGTACAGCAGCCAGGACCCGAAAATGCGCTTGGGCAGATTAAGTTTATGTTTCCAAACAGATATTCAGTCTATCTGCACGACACCCCAGAGCGCGGGCTTTTTAGCCATAGGTACCGTTACAACAGTTCAGGATGTGTACGGCTGGAAGACCCTCACGGACTTTTTGATATGCTGCTGCCGTACCTGAATACAAATTATGCAAATGCAGAAGATGCCATAAGCACCGGTAAAACATTCAGAATAAACCTGCGCCAGAAAATCCCGGTGCATATTGTCTATTTTACTTTGGAGTTTGAAAATGGAGCGCCAAAATTTATGTATGATGCATATATGTATGATAAAATTGTAGAAGAGTCAACTGCGGGAAACATAAAATATGGCTTTGAGATGCCAGAGGTAAGGCTTCAAGAGATTAGACAATAGGAGGAGATATGTTAACAGCGCTGCTTATTTTAATTATTCTGCTTCTGCTTACAGGCATATTTCTTTTTATTTTCAGATTTGAAGTTGTGCCTCAAAATGAAAAGTGGGTAATTGTAAGAAACGGAAAACCGCACAGAATTGTAGGACCCGGACCGGTATGGCATTTGGAAGTGTTTGAAGAGGTAAGAAAAAAGATTAATTTAAAAGAGATACCTTTGGCAACTGGGGGTTTTCATGCTTTTACAAAAGATAAAGTAAGAGTCGATGCAGAAGCTTCATTTGCTATAAAAGTTAAAGATATAGAAAAAGCGTTGGCTAGAACTAGCAATTATGAAGAGTGGATTACAGGAACCGCCAAAGGGGTAGCTATGTCAATTATAGCAGAGATGGAAGCAGAAGAGGTTATAAAAAAAAGAGGACTTATTAAAAATAAATTTTTATCTGCCCTAAAAGCGGAAGCTGAACCCCACGGCATAGCTATTATATATGGAAATGTAACAAAACTGGAAATTCCAGAGCCAATAAGAAAAAAACTGGAAGCTAAAGTTGTAGGGGCTATGAACAGAGCAGGGCAGCAGAAAAATGCCGAACTTGTAAAATATATAAAAGAGCTGGATGCCGAAGCGCAATATTTTGCCGCTAAACGCAAAGCGGATGCAGAACGCGAATTAATGAAAGTTGCCGGCCTTGCGCTTGAACTTATTAGGGAAAATGGCGGCGAGGTTGACCCAGAAACATTGCGCGACATTGTACTTGGCGGCAAATATATGAAAGCGCTGGAAGCAATTTCCAAATCGGACAATTCAAAACTTATATTCCACTCATCTGATATGCAAAAAGTGTTTGCAAACTTGATGGATATGAGAGAAAAAAACAAGGAGGATTAAAAAATGGAGATATTTAATCTGTATTTAACAAAAAAAGAAATAAAATTAAATAAAAAAGGATTATTATGTCGTTAGTAAGGGATGTGTCTACCTTTTTCTGGCTGCTTTTGGCTTACTGTTTTGCAAGATATGCAGTAGTACCTTGGGATATGCCGTCGCTGGATATGCACCATATTATTTACAGTTCTAAATTAATCAGCACAGACGGAACTGTTACAAGATTTGTTATAACTACAAAAGATGCATTTATTCTTGCCGGTGTGGTACTGCTGTTTGTTGAGATATACAAAGCGGCAACTTTAGGCGAATACAGTATGGTTGAAACAATTGTCAGTTTTATGGTAGCGGTGGCATATTTAACAATATTTCTATTATGGAATAAAGCCCATACTATAGAGATGTTTATTTTGATGGTGATGGCTTTTATTGATGCTATCGGAGGTTTTGTAATATCACTCAATGCAGCAAGAAAAGATATCAAAGTAGGTTAATTCTATTTATTTTATGAAAATTAAATCTCTTTTTCTTTCCGATATTCATTTAGGCTCTCCCCATACCCGGGCAGAGCTGCTTTTTGAATTGCTTTTAAAATATGAGTTTGAAAATCTTTTTTTAATAGGCGATATTTTGACCCAAAATATTAAAACAGGTTTTGAAGATATAGAGAAATTTAAGAAAATTGTCTCTAAAAAAGGGTGCAGTGTTATCTATATATTGGGGAATCATGAAAAAAACAGCACCGATAATATAAACTTTTTTCCAGAGTTAAAACGGTATAATGAATATATTTACATAAGAGAAGCGGGCAGTATATATTTAACTCACGGAGACAGCTTTCACAATAAAGATTTTTTTAATAAAATGCTTTATCTGCTGTTAAAAAAAATAAAAAAATGGGCTAAAAAAGCAGAAGAGACCAAAGAGATGAGTGCATCTACAATTTACCATAGAAAAGTAAAACCTTTAGCACAAAAATATCTGCATAAATCCTATGTAAAATATATAACAAGTGAAGCCAAAAAGAAAAATTGCAAAATTGCAATATGCGGACATATCCATATGCCAGAAGAGATTAAACAAAGCAGCATACTTTATTTAAACTGCGGAGACTGGATAAATAACGCATCTTGCATTATAGAACACACAAATGGAAGGCTGGAGTTGATAAAAATAAATATTTAAAAGTTATATATAGCCTAAAATTACACTTAATATAAATCTAAAAGACATACTAAATATTGAACTGTTTCTTATTTACTCAAAAAAGTGAATTTATACCCATAATATCAGAATAATTTATTATTAATTTAAGTTTTAATTGTTACTATATAAAACGATTACTGTAAATAATCCCAAAATTTGCATTAGCCGATACAGATAGAGTATTGGCTAATGCAAATTTTGGGTTTATAGGAGTTAAACATGATAAAAGACCAATTTTTTGACAATTTAAAAGAGAAAGGGCAAAAGCTGCTTGCCAAACATAAAAAAAGATATGGATATTTAAGAGGTTTTAAAAAACCTATAAAGGTTCTGCTTTATAATCAATTAGACGGCGGGGATGAGAGAGAGTTGACAGCTTTTGAAACCAACTCTTATAAAATGCCAAGATGAAACTTCGTAAAGCCCCGCTATTTTGTAAAAGCAGCATAAAGCTAGAACCTGTAAAATTTAAACACTATTACTATAAGTATGTCATCCTTGGAGCATATTTAATTTTAATTCCTTTATATGGATATTTTTTCTTTTTAAAAAATAAAAACGGATACATTAATACAGCAGTTGCAACACTATTTTTTCTGTTTAGTTATATTTTTTTATATTATCTTAAAAACAGATGGGTCTATTTTGCAGGTAGCGCTGTTTTGATATTGATATTGGCTTTTGTTGCTTATAATCCCAAATTTAGCTACTCTTTAGAAATGGGCTTGCTTCTTTCTATTTTAACTTTTATACCGTTTATCCTTATTATTTTTTCCGAAAATATTTTGCACATTCTATACCACTCTTTTTTAAGATACCGTTTTTTTACTGTAAAAGGGCACGATTTTTTCACTCAAAATGAAGATTTGCAACATCAGGTAAATAAGATTAATAAAAAAATAAATGTTTTTTTTATTATCACACCAATAACAAAAAATATAGAGCCTACCCTAAAAGAGGAGTTTTGCAAGCTCATTTACTTTTGGTATGCATCTGCCAACTGCCGGACATCTTTACGGTTATGGCTGCCTCTTTTTTCTGTTTTGGTTTCAATTGCAAGCTTTTTTATAGTGCTGTTTATTTTAGAGAGGCTGGAGTTTGGAGAGTATAATAATTTTATAAAAATGGGTTATGTGCTGATTTTTTTATCTATTTTATATATCAGCATGCTTTATCATATAAATAATTTTTTAAATCCGCACTATTATAAACAGAGAATAGATAAGCTTTTTAAAAAATTTGGAATTAATTTTAGAAATTTAGAGCACTCAAATAAACTTTTGCTCTATTTGGATAAAAATTTTTTAGTCAATATATATGATAAAAAAAATAATCGTCAACTGAATTTAAACAGTAGCAATTCTTTTGAAAAATTTATTTTAAAAGCCGATCTCGATGTAAAAGGGCGCAATATTGTCGTTAATTTCTTTATAACATTTTTTGTTTTAGCTTTTTTAACAATATATGTTACTGTGCTGGCAGAAAGCGATACAGATAAATTTATTAAAGATAATAACTTTTCTATACACATAAAGGAGGGGAAATGTGCGAAATAAAAGATATTACAGAGAAAAAAACAGTAATAGAAAGTTTAAGGTTGATTCAATTGGAAAAAATTTTAATTATAGCAAAAGAGACAGATTTTATAGAAAATATTTTGCTCTATTTTAAAGGTTATGAAAAAAAAGAGCAAGGGGCAGATAAAAATTTTATATATAACAATATAGAGAGATTGGAACACGATATAAAAAGCATAAAAAACAGAATAGTAAATTTAACAGATATTAATGATGAAATTTTAGAATTTTCTAATAATCTTAAATTTTTGCTCTTTTACGACTATATACAGACACAAATTGAAGAGATGCTTATTTTGCTGGAGGGAATTTATGTAAAAATGAACCAGCTCTTTGGGGAAACACTAAACCAGTATCTGCCCTATCCTACTTTTTTTGGGAGACGGTTTTCAAGTTTTGGTTTAATGATTTATTTAGATAAATATTTTGAAAAACTTGACAGCTTGCTCTCCAAAGAACATAAAAAAGAGAACAATATGGTTTTGGGTTGGAGTTACAATACCGGTTTTAAACATAAAGTTTTAAGAAACAGAGACCTTTTGCGGATTAATTATAACCATGAAACCCATAATGATTATATAGAATTGCCATACTGGTATTACGAATTGCCTCTTTTAATTCCAGCTATTACCCATGAAGTGGTTAGAATCTCTTTAAGGAGTAGGGATACAGATATTTATAAGAGTAAATACAAAGAGTTTGAAGAGACAATTTTAAATTTTTTTAATGATAAATCGAATGATTTGATTCAAGAGATTAATGAAGTGCTTGGCTATGAAATTTTAACGAAAGATTTTATTAAAGATATATTTTCTGATATTTTATCTTTTGAGATACATGGCAAAGCTTACTTTTATACACTATTTCACAATCTGGTAGCCGAAGGGATAGCAAAAGATTTTTTAAAAATAGTCTATGAAGATAAAGAGGAGGGAAAAAAGGGAAGAATAATCGTCAGATATGAATTTAGACCGAATGACTGGTTCTTTTCTTTAAAAAGAGATCACAACCATTTAAGAATTTATTTTCTTTTATACTATTGGGAAAATAAAAGCAGTGAAGAGAAAGATTATAAAGAGATTGAAGAGATAAAAGAGATTTTAAATACAATTATGGATCTCTCCGGCAAAGGTGAAGCAACCGGTTTTAAAAAACTCTTTAAGGAAAATTACCCAAATTACCACACAACTTATGAAGTGGTAGAAAATTATCTGCAGCAGCTTTACAGATATCTGCAGCTAAATGTTAAAAAAATTGATTTAGATATAAGCGATAAAATTTATAGCCAATCTAAATATTTTAATCTTTTGTGGGATGAAAGATTTGAATCTATAAATAAAGATTATAAAAAAGTTCCTTACAAAGGAAGATTTAGGCAGATTATCCATTATAATGTAAGTAAGATAGATTATTTAAAACCGGAAAATAAGCTTGAAATTTTTGTATTAACATTAAGAAAACTGCGCAAAGATAAAGTAAATAAAAAAGCAGCAGATAAAGAACTATTTTTTAAAGAGATAAGAAATGAAGAGAAGGCTGAAAAAAAAGATAACGAGCAAAGGTGGCGGGCTTATGGCATTTATGATATTGCAATTTTGGAGTATAAAAAGAGTTATATTGATGTTAAATCTGAAATACAAAATATGATTAGAAACAATATCGAAAACCCTGTTTACTACTTTGATGCAAAAAGCATTTTAATGAAAATATCTCAAGAGATAAAAGGCAAAAACAGCACCATTAATTCAGGATTTGGCATTATAATTAATATAGAATTAAAAAAATCCAGCGAAAATTGCAATGGATATTATGACTTTAGAAATAGCGTTTTAGATATAGAAAAAAAATTAAAAGATGCCAAAAAGTTTTTTAATAAGGCAAATATTTATAAATCTCTTGGTCCAAAAGATTTGACAGTAATAGTAGAAAATTGCAGTGTTGAGAACTCTTACTTAATAATAGAGGATATAAACAAAATAGAGAGTCTCAACAGAACCTCCAGTATAATAATCTCATCACCAAATAAAAATTTAGACATAAATAAAAAACAGTGCAGCATTTGCTCTTATATAAGAATTCCTAAAAAAATGGGCAACAATGCATTTGAAAATATTAAAAAAATTATAAAAAATGGTGCTATTTACCAAACAATCGGAGTAATGGATTACAGAATAGAGTGGCAAGAGGTTGGTATTGAAGAGATTTTTGAAAATTATAAAAAACTTTTGCCACATATAACAGATTACCAAACAGTTATAGAGAGAAAAATGAAAACATAAAAGCCGGTAAAAAATTTCGCAACCGTCAGGGTATTACATCTCTATTTTGCCAAGGGGGTGGTATTTTTCTATGGTCTCTTTTAGCTGCGGTTTTTGTATATGGGTGTAGATTTGGGTTGTGATTAAAGAGCTGTGACCCAAAAGTTCTTGAACCACTCTTAAATCGGCTCCCCCTATTATCAGGCTGCTGGCGTATGAGTGGCGCAGTACATGGGGCGAAACATTTAAATATTTTTTAGTAATTTTAAATACACTTACCCTGCTTAACTTTTGGCGTTTATAATTGACAAAAAGATAAGGTATTGTGTCTGCACGCTCCCTTAAATAGAGTTCTAGCGCAAACTGTGCCACATTTGCAACCGGTACAATTCTCTCTTTTTCGCCTTTGGCAAACCTAACCTTTAGCCATCCGTTTTGAATATCATCTCTTTGGGCATTTATAGCTTCGCTGACTCTTACTCCTGTGGCATAAAGAAACAGTATTAAAGCCCTGTCGCGCAAATCAAGCCAGCTTTTGGGCTCTATCTCTTCTACCGCTTTAATAATTGTTTCATATTCTAAAAAAGCCGGCAGTGATGAGGGCACTTTTGCACTTGGAAGATTTATATCTACTGTGCCAAATTCTAACTCTTTGCAAAAGTTATAAAAAGCGTTTATAGAAGAGAGTTTCCTGTTTAAAGTCCTGGCATTTTCAAAATTGCTTAAAAAGTCGATAATGTCGCTATTATCAACATTTAAAAGCGGTTTTTTAAGATGGCTTTCGAATTGCTTGATATCATTTATATAAGCTTCTACCGAATTTTTGGACAATCCTTTATTAATTATTAAAAACTCTTCGAAAGCCTCTATAAGGTTACTCATAATTTAAAGCGCTCAAATTTACCCTTCGGTCATCTATATAGAGCCAATTAGCCGATACAAAACTATAGTTATCTGCTGCACCGACACTGTAAACTTTATGCTTTTTCATATTATCATCCATAACAACTAAAGAGCCGCTCTTTGCAAAAGCATATATTTTGCCGTCTTGTACAGCTATTGTTGCAAAATCTGCATAGGCAAACTTTTTACTCTCTGTAATTTGCAGGTTAGAATCTAATTTTATTACCATTCCATCGCGTGTTAAGAGATAAATATAGCCATTGTGTATTGTTATGTCGGCAACTTTTGCATTAAATACCTGCTTGCCGGCGCTTGAGACTGTAATGACATTAGCAGGCGTAGCTGCTACAATTTTATTGCCAAGTGTTGAGAGATAAATAATATTTCCGTAATTTTTAAGCGTTCCAACCGGTAAAACCGACGGCGCACGGTATGTGTGCAGACTGATAAAAACTAGCTTTCCATCAAGTGTTGGAATTGCTAAAAAGTTTTGGGTTACTATAGGGTTTGCCAGCCTGTTATCCACTACAGAACCGCCCGCAAACTCTTTTTGGTATATAACTTTATTCTTAAACGGATCGTACAGCCCAAACCTGTTGCCTTGCAGCAAATAGGCTATACCGCCATAATACGCCAAGCCAGTAACTAGCGGAGCTTCCAGTTTTGTGCGCGCTATCTCTTCTCCGCTGCTTTTTAAAACCAAGATATTTCCAAGTTTGTCTGCTGCTAAAATCCTGCCGCCCGAAGAGCTTACATAGTAATACCCTTTAGGCAGGTTAATCGGACCTTCTCCCTGTGGGGTTATGTAACTTCCGTCTGTAAAAGTAACACCGTCTCTGATTACATTAAATACCTGCTTTCCTATATTTTGGGTATAACTCGAAGTGCTTATGCCTGCGCTTGTTTTTAAAAAGCTCGGCACCAGCTTTGTAGTATCCATTTCGCAGCCTGCAAAGAGCATTACCGCTCCCAAAATTATAGCGGTTTTTCGTTTCATAAGATATCCTTATTTAATTGTATAGTGCTGTAAAAGCCTTGCAACTCCGGCAACAGCAGAATTTTGGGGGATTGTTGCCAGTATATTTTTGGCTTTGGCTTTTTTGCCCTCTTTTAAAAGCAGATAAGCTTTTTCCAAAATAACCAAGTTTTTATAATACTCTGAATTTGTTGGCTTTTTAGCCGCCACACCTTTGTGGTAAGCAATAACATCTTTTAAGAAAGTATCATTGGCGCTTAAACTGTTTATCTCTTTTTTATTTTCACTGTTTACTGCAAAAGAGTATTTATATAGAGCATAAAGCTTTGGGTTGCTGTCTTTTAAACTATTTAGGGCGGCACTGTTGTTTGGATTTTTTTCAAGAGCCAAAAGCGCACTGTTGGCTTTTTTAAGTTTAGAATACTCTATATAATTATAAATTTTAAATCCTGCAAATGCGCCTATTAAAACAATTGCCGCAGCAATGATTGTTTTTTTATTCTTTTTAAAAAATTTTTCTATATGAAACGCCTGTTCTAGCAGTTTTTCTTCGTTGCTGATTTCCTGTTTTATGCTGTTTAACTCATCTTTTAAACTCATAATTTACCCCGTTTAACCCAAATTTTGCATTAGAATTAGCAAAGATTTGGCAAATGCTTTAGTTTAGGGTGTTTGCAAAAATCCTGAGGTTAACCCAAAGGTTAATTGATGGATTTTTGTGAATGCCCTAAGCTAAATGATTTGCTAAAGGTTGTTAATCTCTAATGCAAATTTTGGGTTTAATATTTGTTACTATTATATATATTTTATTCTTAAGAAGAGAAAAATATTTCAAAATGTTTTATAAAAGTTGATATTTTATGAGGGTCAGGCGTTGAATTTTCACTTTTTGAATTTAAAAATAAATTTTATTAATATGGCAACTTATTTCAAAGCTTCTATGCAGCAGGAACAAACGAAGCAGTTTAATAATGACTTTTTTATAAAGCATTGCAAGTTGTAAAAAAAGTTAAAAGTTAAGCCCTGACCCCCTATTTTATTTGTTATAATTTTTTTCCAGTTTCTTTATATAAGGAGTTGGAATGGTTAAGATATCTAAAAATATTTATGCGCTCAAAAGCATTTGGGATATGGACTTTGAAAAGAAGCCGTTAGCTTCATTTTATAATGAGTATCCTTTTTTGATTTTTAATAGTGTTTTATCAAAAGATACATGCAATTGGATAATCAACTCTTTAAAAGAAGATGAAAGTTATAAGGCAAAACTTATTTCAAAAGGTCTTGATGAGTCGGTAAGAAAAACTACACTGCATCAGCCGACAAACAGTATAAGAAAAATTTTTGAGCAAATTATAAATTCTAAAAAAGAGGAGATTGAGCGTTTTTTTAATGTATTATTAACTGGCGGGAGTGAAATTCAAATACTTGAGTATAAAAATGGAGGTTTTTACAAAAGGCATGCGGATAATGCCAGTGAAATATACAAAAATGGCACACTCGCGGGATATAAACTTGTAGCGCCTCAAAGAAAAATAACTACACTTTTATTTTTAAATGAAGATTTTGAAGGGGGAGAGATTGAGTTTTGCCATTTGCGGTTTAGTGATGGGAATAGAGTTATTTATAAGCCAAAAGCAGGACAAATGATTGTTTTCCCAAGCCATGGATTATTTGCACATGAAGTAAAAAAGGTTGAGGGGAAAAGATTTGCTGCTGTAAAGTGGTGGAGTGCATTTGAAGGGTAGTTGGGGAAATTTTTTTATGAGGGTCAGGCGTTGAATTTTCACTTTTTGAATTTAAAAATAAATTTTATTAATATGGCAACTTATTTCAAAGCTTCTATGCAGCAGGAACAAACGAAGCAGTTTAATAATGACTTTTTTATAAGGCATTACAAGTTGTAAAAAAAGTTAAAAGTTAAGCCCTGACCCCTATTAGTAAATTTTTTACCATATTTACAACTAAAAGTGCATATTTTTGATATACTTTTAAAAAACTAAAGGATTATAATGAAAAAATTGGTTATAAGCGCTATTGCTCTTTTTAGTTTTGTTTCTGCCTCAGAGAGTGTTGCAGATAAAATTGCACAGTGTTATACTGCTTTAAGCAGCGGATATATTGAATTTAAAGCCGAAAAAAGCAGCAACGGCTACACTGTTTACTTAAAACCCAAACAGAAGTTTTATAAACAGCTGCTTAAGGATAGTGCAAAAATAGAAGTAGCAGTTGATGAGGGTCCAATTATCACAAATCCGTCATTTGGCTTTGGCAAAGCGGGGCTGTCTGCAAAAGGGGAAACCCTTTCTCTTTTTAATCCGAAAATTTCTGATAAATTAAAAAAAAATATAAAAACTATCCCAAAATATAACTATAAAGCGTTTTTAAACTTTGGCAGTACTTTAAAATCTGAAACCAAAATTAACGGTTTTAAAATTTTAAAAGATAAAGTCGGTATTAATATTTCAGATATCAATATAAAACGTGAGTTAAATATAGATAGCTGCACCGGTGAATCGGATTTTAAAATTGATGATATAGAGATTAAAAATGAGAAGCTTAATGAGTTTTTTAAATTCAAAAATATAAAAATGGTTACGGTTGCTACAGAAAAACCTAGAAATAATCTTTCTCTTTTTGGGAAAGGGCGCTTTGAAATCGGTGAAGTTTATACAAAAGTAACTGCTAAAGGCAAAAAATTTACAAGCCGTTTTAAAATAACAGGCAGCAGTTTGAGCAAACGAATAGATAAAGATTTTATGTCTTCATTTGTTGATTTTGATATAACAGCGCTGGATACTGATACAATAGCTTTGTTAAAAGGCATAAAAGAGATTAAAGCAAAATACGGTTTGGAAAATTTTAAAATAGATGCGATTGAAGATTTTATAAAGTTTTCAGAAAAAATGGAAAAATTGCGAGATAAAATGGCAGAAGCAAGCGCAAAAAATGATGATATAGCGCTTCAGAAAGCTATTTTTGAAATGAATAACCTCTCTAGCAGAGAGAGTGTGAAAGTTTTTAATGAATTTTTTATAAAAGATAAAACAAGACTTAAAGTTGATTTGGAATTAAACAGTGAAAAAACAAGTTACATTAAACTTGACCTTCTCTATAAAGCTGATCCTATCCAGGATAATATACAAAGCGGAATGATTACACTAGCAGCGCAAAATTTGGCAATTGTAGATGGGAAATTTGATGTAGCAGCAGAGAGTACGCTAATAACTTCTATTAATCCGATGTCTTTAATGGTGTTTGATATGTTAAAAGAGAAAGGTTTGGCAACTCTTAAAAACGGCATTTATCATATAAAAGGCGAATTGAAAAATGGAAAAGTAATAATAAATGGGAAAAGTTACAATATGGCGCAGTTAAGCAGGGTTTTATTTTAAAAATATAAATTATAAGCGGCGCTTTGCCGCTCTATTTCAAAGCCTGATGTAAATCTAAAAAGAGATACTGTTTGGTTGCAACAATCAAACTTGATACAACCTCTATCAACTATCTTTAGTCTATTTATTAATGTTTTATTAATAATTGTCATATATAATTAGTTTGATTTTTTAGCTTTACTTTAAGCTCTAAGCTCTAGGCTCTGAGCACTAAGCTTTATTTAAAGGAATTTAATGAATAAAATCGAGGCTATTAAGCAAGAGGTTGGCAAGATTGTTGTGGGGCATGGGCATTTGATTGATGCTATGCTTATCGGGCTGCTGACAGAAGGGCATATTTTGGTAGAGGGGGTGCCCGGGCTTGCTAAAACTACGGCGATTAATGCGCTATCTAAAGCTTTGGGGCTGGATTTTAAGAGGGTTCAGTTTACGCCCGATTTACTGCCAAGCGATATTACAGGCACTCAAATTTACGACCCCAAAACGGGGGAGTTTAAAATTAAAAAGGGACCTGTTTTTACCAATCTGCTTTTGGCAGACGAAATAAACAGAGCGCCGGCGAAAGTGCAGGCTGCGCTTTTAGAGGTTATGCAGGAGCGCCAGGTGACAATTGGCGACAGCACCTTTAAAATCGAGCGCCCGTTTTTGGTAATGGCGACCCAAAACCCGGTTGAGCAGGAGGGAACCTACCCGCTGCCCGAAGCCCAGCTGGACCGCTTTATGCTAAAGGTTGTGGTGGGTTACAACACCCCTAAAGAGGAGTTTGAAATTGTCCGCAGAGTAGCCGACAAAACCGCCCAAGAAATCAAGCAGGTTGCCAGCAAAGAGGATATTTTTGCAATGCAAAAAGAGGTAGAGCAAGTCCACATGGATGATGCGCTTTTG
>JALVXO010000051.1 GCA_027022775.1 Campylobacteraceae bacterium | reverse complement strand
TTTCCATCTTTTCCAATACCTTAATCTATATTTTCTAAATTTCTTAAGTGCATAATTTAAAATGAGCGCAAGAATGGATATAAACAGAGCAACAGCCAGCAAATATGGAAAATAAGCTTCATCAAACGGCAAATGCGGCACATAGAATGCTGTAAAATCCCCAATAAACTCCCTGGCTATCATTGTAGATGTGGCACAAGATACAATAAGGGGAATAATTATGTATGAGTTAATTCTGCCGATAATTATCTCTATTCCAAAAATAATTCCAGCTATTGGCGCATTAAATGTAGCTGCAATAGCAGCAGAAACACCGGCGCTTAAATAGATGGGCAGATTTACCCTCTGCACCTTTATTGCCATTAAAAAGAGTTCAGAAACAAGGCCGCCAAGTTTTGCAATGGGTCCTTCGCGGCCGATTGGCACGCCAAAGCCGAGACTGAAAGAGGTTAAAAAAAGAACCAAAAAACCTTTAATAAACGAAAATTTACCGCTCATCATAGAGATTTTTTTGGCAATTTCATCTATAGTAACATTTGAGTGGTTGCGCAAAAATTTACTTATTAAGTAGTGAGAAAACAGAAAAAATAGCGGCATTGTGATTATATAAAAATATTCATTGTGCAAAAAATCTATATATTGATAAAATGCGCTAAAAGCTTTAACCAAAGCTCTAAAAAAGTATGCCGCCAATCCGCCGATAATCCCGATTATAAACGGAATTACAAAAAAGTGCCTTATTTCTTCTTTTAACATTCTTTATCTTTTTTAGGATACTCTTTATAAGGCTTAAAATCTTTTAAACTGCTTCTAAAGATATTTTCTTGACCTAAATATAAGCTGTAGCCAAAGCTCGTAAGGTAACTTGTAATTACTGCGGCTGTCATTGGAATAACCACATCATCATGGCTCATTTCGGTAATCATAACAATTGCAGCAAGCGGGGTTTTTGCTGCCGCAGATAGTGCCGCACCCATTCCGGCAAGGGTAAACATTACCATCTGATGCGGAAAAATGTGCCCAAAAATATTTCCAAGAGCAGCGCCGATAATCAAAACCGGCAAAATCAGCCCACCCGGAATTCCAAACCCCAGTGTGAAACTGGTAATTATAATTGTAAAAACAATTATTGCTATATCCACCGGGATTGTAAAATTCAGCTGCGCTAAATCGGAAAGAATTGTCATGTGAACAGGTGCAGAAAGAACTTCTATATTGCTGCTGTAGTAGTAAAGTGCAACCATAAAAGGGATTGCAAATATTGTGCCAACAAGCGGACGGCGCCCAATAGGAATAATTTTTGCAAACTCAACAAAAAAATGAAAAAACAGGGTATAAATATAAATTACTGCCGATACCGCAAACCCCATCGCTATAATATAAGGAATACTGTTTAAATCCCATATAGGTTTTTGCGTTAAAGTTATAAAAGCGTGATTTCCGCGGAAAAATGAGAATGTCAGGTAACTTACTATAGAAGCTACAATCATAGGAATAAACGGGCGGTAGTCAAAATCATACATATCCTCCAGCTCCATAGCAAATATGGCGCTGCCAAGCGGAGCTTTTAGCAGTGCGCCTGTAAATGCGCCGCCGCCTATTAATGCAAGCATATTTTTAAATTTTTTGCCAAAGCCGTAAGCTTTGCCTATCCATTCGCCAAGCCCTATGCCCAGAAAGAAAGATGGCCCTTCCCTTCCGGCAATAAATCCGCCCGATAAAGTTAAAACCGAAATAACAAGCTTGCCTATAATATATTTAAATTTTAAATATTTTTTTGATTTTAAATGCAAAATCGAAAATCCAATTCCAGGACCTGCAACCTCTTTATTGTTTTTAATAACCATTCCTGTAATAATAGCTACAAATATAGGATATATAAAAAGGTATATAACATCTGTGCTCAAAAAGCCGTTAATTTCTATAACAATTAAATCCATTAAAGAAGCAATCACCCCCATAGTAACCCCGACTGCTACAGAAAAAGGGAGCCACCTTCCTAAAAAGAAAACTATAGAAAAAGAATCTACCCTAATATCTAACGGGCATAAAGTTTTTTCACATACAGATTTGATTTTTTTTGCAATTTGCACATCGCTGCTGCCAAAAATCAATCTTTTTATTAAATCTATAAACACACTTTTACCTATTTTTTTATTAATTATATCTTATTGGCAAATATTAATTTATAATAATGACATAAGTTTAATTATTGATTTTTTATGTGTATAGTAAAGAAACATATAAACCCAAAATTTGCATTACCAATGAACTCTTTATTTGTGCAATCAACTTTTTACAATAGACGGCGGCAATGTTTGCACAGTTTAAGCTCTTGGTTTTGCATCAGCTATCCAAATAATTTTTAAAAATCTCTTTTGTGTATTTTTCAAAATCTGTAAGGTGGTTTTGAATAATCGAAATTACGATTTCGAGATTTAAATTTTGATAATCGTGCACGGCAATATTTCTAAATCCTACCATTGCTTGCATATTTTTGCAAATTTCTTGACTTATTATGCCATCGTTATAGAGCATATCAAAAAGTTCTCTGCTGGAATTTGGCAAACCAAGTTTCCTGACTTTTATAATATGGGTAGCAATATCAATTGCAGCTTGAGAAGCGCGCTCTAAATTAAGTATTACCGAATCTTGCTTGGTGTAATTATTTTCAAACTCCTCTTCGTATCCGATATACTCTTCTCTTATGCGCTTTAAACAGCGCTCTATTGTTTGAATTTTATTTAATACAACATCAGACATTGCTCTCCCCTAAAACGGTTTGATTTTTTATGATTTCATCTACAATCGGCCGGCGCTCTTCTATAAAGCGCAAGTAAAAACTGTATGCTAAGGTTTCAAAACTTTCTACTTCGTAACCGTCGCCGTAAATTCGCTCACCTGTGGAGATAATTTGGTATTTAAAAACTGTATTGGCACTAAACAGTTCTACTAAATCCACATCTATGTAAAGCTGTTGTGCAAGTTTTTGAGAAATTTCCCACCGTTTAAAAGAAGAGAGTCCGCTCTTGCTTAAGTATGCAATATCTATATCGCTCTCTTTAGAAGCGCTGCCGTCTGCATAGCTTCCAAAAATGTATATTGCCTCGATATCCGGTATTTCTTTTTTTAATATATCGATAATTTCTTGCTTATTTATATCTTTTAAATGCAAGCTAATCCCTTTTGGCTTATTTGCTATTATTATACCACAACTGTTTTGATAGCTGCATCTGTTCTCTTAACTCTAATAAATTTAAGATAAAATATCAAAAAAAGTTTTTAAGAAAGAGTTTATGGATATTACGACTAAAACAGCCCATTTTACTTCGCCGCTTTATCTTGAGAGCGGGCGGATTTTGGAGCCTTATGATATTGTTTACGAAACTTACGGCACTTTAAACGAAGACAAAAGCAATGTTATTTTAATATGCCACGCTTTAAGCGGCTCTCACCACGCCGCAGGCAGGTATGAGGGCGACAGAAAGCCGGGCTGGTGGGATGGTCTAATAGGTGACGGCAAAGCCATAGACACGCGAAAATATTTTGTAATCTGCTCTAATGTTGTCGGGTCCTGTTTTGGAAGCACGGGTCCGATGAGCCCGCAGTATCCATCTAACGAGCCTTACCGCCTTAAATTCCCGGTAGTTACGGTAAAAGATATGGTAAAAGCG
>JALVXO010000050.1:1784-3675 GCA_027022775.1 Campylobacteraceae bacterium | reverse complement strand
GAGTTACTTTTATCAACACCGCCTGAATTTGACTTTAATGACTTTTTTGATTTTGCATTTAATAGATTAAATCTTGATACTCATATAGAAGAAGAGTTTCATAATACTAAAGAGTACAAATCATTAGATAGAATTTTAACAGAAATCAGAGGAAGATAAAATGGCAAAATATATAGCATTAACAATAGGACCAATCTATAAAACATTAAAAAATGCAAAAAAGACACGAGAGCTTTGGGGTGGGAGTTATATATTCTCTTATGTTATGAAACACCTAATAGAAGAATTTAACGATAGAGAGTTTATTGTCCCGTATATTGATGGAGATATTTTTGAAAGCGGCAAAGAAGTTGGGCTGTTTCATGATAGATTTATCTTTAAATCTCAAGAAGGTGATTTAGAAAAGCTTAAAAATAGAATTTCAGAGGTTCTGTGTGATATTGCACAAAAAAGCGGTATTAGCAAAGAGTTTTTAAAGGGTTATTTTCAAATAAATTATATAGAAAAAGAGTTAAAAGATAGCGATAATCCAATTTTAAATTTAAGTCCATATTTAGACACTAAAGAGTTGTTTTTTAAGACATTTCAATATAAAAAAAATGATTTACAGCACTTTTTAAAATATAGATTAAATAGTAGCTTTTTGGTTAAAGATGCTTTTGATAAGAGTAGAACCTCTTTTCCATCTTTGCCAGAGATTGCAATGTATGATTTAAAAGATAGAGTAGATACAACAAAATATAGCGATATAGATGATGAGTTAAAAATTTATGAAGATAAAGAGATCAATAAGCAGTTAAAGCCTTACCATAAATATATAGCAATAGTTCAAGCAGATGGAGATAATATGGGTAAAGTTGTAGAGCAGTTAAAGAGTAAAGAAGATTTTAATGAGTTTTCTAAAAAGCTTTTTGAATTTTGTATCGAATCTCACAAAACTATTAAAAAGTATGGTGGACAGACAATATTTGCAGGTGGGGATGATTTGCTATTTTTTGCTCCAGTTGTTAGTAGCAATAAAACAATTTTTAACCTATGCGATGATTTATCGGATATATTTAATAAGAAATTTGAAAATTATCAAACAGAACCTAAGCCTAGCTTATCGTTTGGTGTTAGCATAACATATAATAAATTTCCACTATATGAAGCATTAGAAAGTGCTAGAAATCTATTATTTGTAAAAGCAAAAAACGTAGATAAAAATGCAATTGCATTTAAAGTTATCAAACATAGCGGTCAAGAGTTTGGCACGACTATTCCAAAGGGGTTAAAAGAGGTTTATGATAACTTTATAGTATTTACCTCTAATATAAGTGGCAGTGAGGATATGGATAATTTTTTACACTCTATTCATCATAAGCTAGATACCTACAAAGATATTATCAATCTAGTAGGTGATGATGAGACAAAAGTAGCCAACTTTTTTGAAAACTATTTTAACGAACAAGAACATAAAGCTTATAAATCATTCTTTGAAGCACTTACAGACTTTATAGTAGCAGTTTATAAAGAAGATGCTATTAAAGAAGAAGAGAAGCTAAATTTAATTTACGCTTCTTTACGCTTTGTAAAGTTTATTAAAGGAGGCAAGGAGTAATGAAAAGATATTTAATAAAGCTAACCCCAATGCGTCCCTTCTTTTTTGGAGGCGAGGTAACATTTGGAAAAAAAGGGGATAAAGAAAATAGTAGTTACTTGGTTGAATCGCAACAATTTCCGCAACAAACTACAATTTTAGGTGCATTAAGAAAAGAGATGTTAATTCAAGCTGGGCTTTTAACAAAAAAAGTTAATGGTGAGTGGATAGATAAGGTTAATAAACAAAAAGCAGTAGAGCTTGTAGGAGAGACAAAATTTAAATTTAACCAAGAGAAATCTTTTGGAGAGT
>JALVXO010000050.1:0-1774 GCA_027022775.1 Campylobacteraceae bacterium | reverse complement strand
AAATCAATAGAGCCTATCTTTTTAATAAAAGGCGATAAAAAGTATATTAAAAAGTTTAATCCTAAAAATTTAGTTTTTAAAGATGGCAAGTTGCAAGAATACAACCCAAAAGTTGATATTTACGATGGCTTTGTCTCTACTGATGATAAAGAGTGTTTAACAAGCTGCGATATTTTTAAAGAGGTAGAAAAAATAGGTATTAAAAAAGGCGGTGGAGACGATGCTTTTTTTAAACAAACTTCTTATCTTTTTGAAGACGGCTTTGCATTTGGTTGTTTTATAGAATCAAGTTTTGAGTTGAAAGACTCTTTTATAAAACTTGGTGCAGATAATAGCATTTTTAAGATGGAAGTTAAAGAGAGCCAAGAAAGACTGGAGTATCAAGACCCAAATGGGTACTTAGTGCTACTTAGCGATAGCTATATAGATAAAGATATTGGCAATCTTTGCGACTTTGCAATTACAAGTGAAATTAATTTTAAATATTTAGACAACGAGTTTAAAGATAACGGTAAATTTAAGTTTAAAAAGAGCCATTCATATAACTTTTATGAAAAAGGCTCAATTTTTGTAAATCCAAAAGATGAGTTAATAGAGGCTTTAAGCAATAAACATTTACAAAAAGTTGGCTACAACCACTTTGCATATAAAAATTAAAAGGAGAAAAAGTAATGAAATTTGAACTATATAAAATCGAGACATTAACAAATTTACATGTAGGAAGCGGTGATACAAATATGGATATTGTAGATAATCAAGTGCAAAAAGACCCAATAGAGAAGTTGCCAAATATTAATAGCAGTTCTCTAAAAGGGGCTTTTAGGGAGCATTTTGAAAGTTTAGATAGAGAAGGCAATGAGTGTAAAACTTTAATTAAATATATTTTTGGTCCAGAAAATAGTGACGAAAACAATCACCAAATCGGAGCATACAGCTTTTTAGAGGCACAACTTTTAACAAGACCTGTTAGAAGCAACAATAAACCATACTACAGTGCAACCAGCCCAGAAACTATAAAAAAACTTTTAGAAACTATTAAAGAGTTAAATATAGAGTTTGATAATGAACTAAAAGAGGCACTAGAGGCTTTATCTAACTTAAATCCAAACAAAGGAGAGCCTTTAGTTTTTGATAATACCCAAAATACAATATTAGAAGATTTGGAAGCCACTAACAGTAATCATAATACAGCTACTTTAAAAGAGTTTTTGGGTGAAAACTTAACACTATTTAACCATAAAGATTTTAAAGCTTTAGAACTTCCGGTAATTGCGAGAAATAAATTAGATAACGGCAAAAGTGTAAACCTTTGGTATGAAGAGATTGTTCCTAAAAAAAGCACTTTTTTCTTTGCAATTGGAAAACCGCAAAATATTGATCCAAAAGATTACGAAGAGAAAATTAAAGGCTTTGAGAGTAGATTCAATAAAGGTGGACATCAAATCCAAATAGGTGCTAATAAGTCAATTGGTTATGGAATTTGTAATATTCAAAAGGTGTCAAAATGAGCAAAAAAAGAGTAGAAGAATATATTCCAAAAGCTTTGTCTGTAGTAGAAAATACCTTTAGCAGCGGTGTTATACCAAAAGAGTATAATGGATATATTTCATCTTTTGGTGCCGGTTTAGTGCAAAGCGGATTAAAACCAACAGTTGCAATTTATGAAAATAAGCAGAGCCAATCGCAGCAAGATAGAGCAAAACTACCTAAAATGATTTTACAAATAATAGACCCAGATAATAACGAGCAGTCTCTTTTAAGATATATCATAAAC
>JALVXO010000049.1:2929-3769 GCA_027022775.1 Campylobacteraceae bacterium | reverse complement strand
GAGTTAAGGTTAAGGATATTAAGGAGGCAGTTAAATTAGTGAAGAGTGAAGAGTGAATAGTGAAGAGTGAATAGTGAAAAGTTCTTTACTGGTTGTGAAACTCCAGCTTCGTAACCCAATATTGCAGTATGCATCCCAAAGCTGGAGAGGCTGTGAAAAAACTTAGAAAATAACGGAAATGAGGCTTTAGCGTCATCCTTTTGTTGCCATTTATTGGTAACATTTTTCTCAAAGAGAGTGCAAAGCACAAGTGAGACTAAAGTCTCACTTCCAAGAAATCCTAAGTTTTTTCACAGTCTCTGGAGCTTTGGGACGAGGGGAGTTTTAAAAGCTAAGAGCCAAGAGCTTAGAGCTGATGGTGCGGCTGTGCCGCGTTTAATATTTGCGGCGGAGCCGCTTAAAAAAGGCGAAGCCACATTGTTAGCTCTTGGCTCTTGGCTCTAAGCTCTTAGCTTTAAATTCAATAAGGAGAAAAAAGCTTTAAGCTTTATGCATTAAGCTTTACGCTTAAATATGGTAGAGATAAAGAAATTAAAAATTCAAAGCAGTGAAAAAACTTTAGTGGATGTTAAGAGTTTGCCAATAAAGAGGGCAACGGCGCTTGTGGGGCAAAGCGGGAGCGGAAAATCGCTTACGCTTAAAGCTATTTTGGATATGCTTCCAAGCTCTTTGAAAAAAGATATAGAGATTTCTGCGCCGTTTGAATTGAAAAGAGGAAAAACCGTCTCTTTTGTGCCGCAAAACCCGTTTACTGCGCTTTCTCCGCTTACTAAAATCTCTAAACAGTTTTTTTCCAGCGAGAGCAGGGCAAAAGAGCTGTTTGAAATGCTAGATTTACAG
>JALVXO010000049.1:0-2919 GCA_027022775.1 Campylobacteraceae bacterium | reverse complement strand
GATGAGTATCCGCCAAATTTAAGCGGCGGGCAGCTGCAGAGGATAATTTTTGCAATTGCGCTTGCAAACGAGCCAAAACTTTTACTTTTGGATGAACCGACAACCGCGCTGGATGTTCAGTTAAGAAGCGAAGTTGTGCAAATTTTAAAGCACTTGCAGGCAAAATTTAACTTTTATATGCTTTTTGTAACTCACGATATAAATTTAGTCGCGAATTTTTGTGATTATATGGTAGTATTAAATAACGGAAAAGTTGTCGAGCAAGGCAGCAGCGAAGAGATTTTAAACAACCCCAAAGAGGCTTACACAAAGCTTTTAATTGAGTCAAATTTTGCAAATAGAGAGTTTCGAAAATGATAAACAAAATTTTTAAAGCGTTAATTATAATGGGTTTTTTAGTTAGCGCTTTGCTTATTGGAATGTTTGCTTACGCTTACAATTCCGTAGATGCCGATGTTGAAAAGCTTGTTAAATATACTCCCGATACTTCGACAGAATTGCTAGATAGAAACGGCAAAAGAATTGCTTATATATTTAAAAAACGCCATAGACTCTACGCAACTTACAATGAAATCCCCGTTTATATTATCGAAGGGCTCATTGCTATGGAAGATACCAAATTTTTCGAGCATAACGGCGTAAACCCCGATGCTATAGCAAGGGCGATTTTAAAAGATATAAAAGCGCGAAAATTTGTAGAGGGCGGGAGCACGATTACTCAGCAGTTAATTAAAAATATGTTTTTAACCCGTAAAAAGAAGCTCTCTAGAAAGTTAAAAGAGGTAATTTTAGCCATAAAACTGGAGAAAAAACTCTCTAAAGAGCAGATTTTAGAGCGCTATTTAAACGAAATTGCCTACGGGAACAATTATCTTGGGGTCAAAACCGCGGCAGAGGGGTATTTTAGAAAAGATTTAAGCCAGCTTTCGCTTAAAGAGTCGGCAATGCTTGTGGGTATTCCAAATGCGCCATCTTATTACAATCCGCTTAAACATTATGAGCGCGCATTAAAGAGGGCAAACCTTATTTTAGCACGCCTTCGCAAACTTGGCTGGATAACCCAAAGCGAATACGAAGAGGCTAAAAAAGAGCGCCCAAAAGTTTACAAAACCTCCTTAACCCAAAATGTAGCCCCATATATTGTGGATGAATTGGTTCGCCGTTTTAAAAAGAAGTTTCCCGATTTAAAAACGGGCGGATATAAAATATACACCACAATCGATTTAGATAAGCAAAATATGGCAAAAGAGGTGCTAAAAAAGGGATGGGGCGATGTATTGCAAACAACCGGCGAAGATGCAAACAGAACCGATTTAAACGGTGCAATGGTTGTTGTGGATAATGCAACAGGCGATATTTTGGCACTAGTTGGCGGGGTGGATTACAAAAAAAGCAAATTCAACCGTGCCACTATGACGCGCAGGCAGCCCGGTTCTGCATTTAAGCCGTTTGTGTATCAGACCGCTTTGGATTTGGGTTACAACCCGGCAACAAAATTGGCTGATTTAGCCAGAACTTTTAAGTATAAAGTAAACGGCAAGGTTAAAATCTGGACGCCGCGCAATTACGAGCGCAATTTTAAAGGTTTTATTCCGCTTAGAGAAGCACTTGTGGAGTCTAGAAATTTGGCTACGGTGAATTTGGTTTACGATATAGGGGTAGAGAAAATCCGCCAAAGGCTTGCGCTTTTGGATGTTAAAAATATCCCAAAAGACCTTTCTATTTCTCTTGGAAACCTGGCACTGAGCCCACTTAAAATGGCGCAGATTTATACCGTGTTTTCAAATTACGGGCACATGATTGAGCCGCGGCTGGTAAGCAAGGTTGTATCTAAATACAATACCGTAATTTACGAAACCAAACCTAAAGAGATAGCCCATTTTACCAAACCCGAACAGGCTTTTTTGATGACAAGCATTTTAGAAGATGTCATAAAAAGAGGAACAGGCAAAAAAGCGCGCGTAGAGGGGCTTGAGCTTGCGGGCAAAACAGGAACTACAAACAATTACATAGATGCCTGGTTTTGCGGATATTCGCCGACAATTACAACCATTGTATGGTTCGGGCGCGACAGATACAAAACTATTTACAAAGGTGCAACAGGCGGAAAAGTTTCTGCACCGGTATTTGCTGCATTTTACAAAAAACTGCTTGCTAAAAACCCCGATTTAAAGCGTAAATTTGATATCCCAAAAGGTGTGTATGTTGGAGAAATTTACGGCAAAAAAGAGTATTACACCTCTATATCTCCTCTTCCGAAAGTATACAAAGATGAAGATATCTATCAGCAAGCCTCCGAGCAGCAGCCAAACAATCAGCAAAACAGCACCAACGATTCGGATTATTTAGAAGATGAAGATAGCAAACCGTATAAAAAAGATGAAATTATAGAGATTTATGACGAAGATACAAACAATACCCAAACCGAAACTCCGCAAGAGCAAAACGAAGAAGAGGGGGATGTAGAGGTGCTGTTTTAACTACACCCAGATATTATCTATAAGCCTTGTAGTGCCAACAAATGCAGCTACTAAAATTATACTGTTGCCGATTTCCACTTTGTCTATTTCTTTAAATTCGCGGTTTACAATTGCTACATAATCCAGTTTATCGACGTTTTTTAAAAGCTCTTGGCACATTTGCCCTTTTATTTTTTTGCAGTTTAACTCCCCCTTTGCAACCATATCGGAAGCCAGTTTAAGAGAGCGGCTTAAACTCAACGCTCTTTTTCGCTCATCTTCGCTTAAATATACATTGCGGCTGCTAAGTGCGAGACCGTCGCTGTCGCGCACAATTTCGCAAGGGACAATTTCGGTATCTAAAAAGTAATCTTTTGCCATTTGGGTAATAAGGGCTAGCTGCTGGGCATCTTTTTTGCCAAAATATGCGCGTGTAGGGGTTGTGATATTTAAAAGTTTA
>JALVXO010000048.1 GCA_027022775.1 Campylobacteraceae bacterium | reverse complement strand
AAGATGTTATTGCAAAATCGATTGGTTCAAACAACCCTAACAATTTGGTTAGATGCACAATCGAAGCGTTAACTAGAATTAAAGGTTAAGGAGAAGTTATGGGTTTACACAATCTTCAACCGGCACCAGGTTCTACACACTATAAAAAAAGAGTAGGGCGCGGTCAAGGTTCCGGTTTAGGTAAAACTGCAGGACGCGGTCAAAAAGGTCAAAAATCTAGAACCGGTTACTCAAGAAAGAGAAACTTCGAGGGCGGCCAAATGCCACTTGCTAAAAGATTGCCAAAAATCGGCTTTACTTCTCGTGTAGTTAAGCCTTATGCAATTAATGTTGACAAAGTTAAAGCTGTGGCAGAGCTTGAAGAGATTACATTAGAGAGTATCAGAAGCGTTCACAAATTAAGTAAAAGTGTTACTAGAGTTAAACTTATTGGAAGCGGTGCAAAAGATTTAGCTGCTAAAATTAAGGATGACGCAGTTACAACCAGCAGGAAATAGTTATGGATAACACTCTTACTCGAAAGATATTGATAACTTTAGGTTTTCTTTTTGCGTATAGAGTTTTGGCATATATCCCGGTTCCCGGGGTAGATTTGGATGTAATTAAACAATTTTTTGACCAAAACTCCAATAACGCCCTGGGGCTTGCCAATATGTTCAGCGGTAATGCATTGCGCCGTTTAAGCATTATCTCTCTTGGTATTATGCCTTATATTACCGCTTCGATTGTTATGGAACTTCTTGCCGCAACATTCCCGGCTCTTGGACAGATGAAAAAAGAGCGCGACGGAATGCAAAAATATATGCAGATAATCAGATACTTTACCATTTTTGTAACAGTTGTCCAGGCAATTGGTATGTCTGTAGGTTTAATGCACATGGGCAATGGCGCAAACGGCGCGGTTACAATTGAACCAATAAGCTTTGTTATAATTGCGGTATTCTCTATGTTAACAGGAACTATGCTTTTAATGTGGTTTGGTGAGCAAATTACCCAAAGAGGCATAGGCAACGGTATCTCTTTAATTATCTTTGCAGGTATTGTTTCGGGAATCCCAAGAGCTATCGGGGCTACAGTTTCACAGGTAAACAGCGGCGCTATGGATCCGATGGTTGTTGTGGGAATTGTGTTAATTATGATTGTAACTATTTTGACAATTATCTATATAGAACTTGGCGAGAGAAGAATACCGATTAGCTACTCCAGAAAAGTTATTATGCAAAACCAAAACAGAAGAATTATGAATTATATTCCTATCCGTATCAATCTCTCTGGAGTTATTCCTCCAATTTTTGCGAGTGCGATTTTAATGTTCCCGCTTACTGTGCTTAAAGCCAGCACAAACCCTATAGCTTTGGCAATTACAGATGCTTTAACTCCAGGCGGGCTGCTTTATAATGTTTTACTTTTTGCTTTGGTTATTTTCTTTGCTTTCTTTTACGCTTCAATTCAGTTTAATGCAAAAGATATTGCCGACAACCTCAAAAGACAGGGTGGATTTATTCCAGGGGTCAGACCCGGCGAGCAGACAAAAGAGTTTTTAAATGATGTGGCCAGCAAATTGACAGTTTGGGGTTCAATTTATTTAGCTATTGTTTCTACACTTCCGTTTATTCTTATTAACGGGCTTGGCGCATCATTCTATTTTGGCGGAACAGCTGTGCTGATTGTTGTTCAGGTAGCGCTTGATACAATGAGAAAAATAGAAGCCCAAAGAACTATGGGCAACTATCAAACTTTAGGCAATTTGGGTCTGTAATGGCCATTGCATTAAGAAAAAAAGCCGAAATTGATACTTTAAGAAGAGCCGGCGCAATTGTCGGCCAAACCCTTGAGTATCTGCGCGGCATTATTAAACCCGGAATGAGTTTAAAAGAGATAGATGCGCTTGGTGAAGAGTTTATAGTTAAAGCCGGCGCAAAACCATCTTTTAAAGGGCTTTACGGCTTTCCTGCATCTGTTTGCACATCTGTCAATGAAGTTATTATCCACGGAATTCCTACAGATTATAAACTTAAAGAGGGCGATATTATCGGTTTGGATATCGGCACTATTGTAGATGGGTATTACGGCGATGCCGCCATCACCATGGGGGTTGGCGAAATTTCTGAACAAGACAGCAAACTCATAGAGTGTTCCAAAGATGCCCTCTATAAAGCCATTGAGGCGATTAAACCCGGAATGCGCTTTAAAGAGTTAAGCTATGTTTTGCAAGAAGCTATAACAGGCGCAGGGTATGTGCCGCTTCGCGATTTCTGCGGGCACGGAATAGGCAAAAAACCTCACGATGAACCCAATATCCCAAATTATGTAGAGGGCAAAATTAAACAGGGGCCCAAAATAAAAAACGGTATGGTCTTTTGCATAGAGCCGATGGTTTGCCAAAAAGAGGGCGAACCTATAATTTTAGAAGACGGCTGGAGCGTAATTAGCAGCGACAGGATGAGGACATCCCATTACGAGCATCAAGTCGCCGTAGTTGACGGCAGAGCGGTAATATTAACCAATCCATAAAAAGGAGAGATTTATGGCTAAAGATGATGTAATTGAAATCGATGGCAAAGTGGTAGAGGCGCTTCCAAACGCAACCTTTAGAGTAGAGTTAGACAATGGCCACAAAGTGTTGTGCCACATAGCAGGCAAAATGAGAATGCACTATATTAAAATTTTGCCAGGCGACAGAGTAAAAGTAGAATTAACCCCATATTCGCTGGATAAAGGCAGAATTACATTTAGATATAAATAAACCCAAAATTTGCATTAGCCGGTACATCATCTGTATTGGTCATTGGCAGCAGGGGCACTGGAGTAAAGCCTTTGCCTGCGCGGTTCGCTTTGCTTAAGACGCTGCGGTTTCGACCCTACAAACGGCGAGCAGCGTTAAAAAAAGTTAAACTGCTTTAACTTTTTAGCTGTGAGCTAGTAAGCGTTTATGCATACATGCATAGCGTCCCTGCAGTTGTCGTTTGCTTAACGGGTTTGCCTTCGCGGTTCGCTTTGCTTAAGACGCTGCGGTTTCGACCCTACAAAGGCAAAGCAGTTTGCCTTTGCTTAACGGGTCTCACCCTCCGGGAGCGTCTGTGTTTCCTTTAGCACCCCTGCTGCCAAGCACCAGCGCATCTGATACACCTTCTAATGCAAAATTTGGGATAAAAAATTTAAGCACCGCCAGGCAAAGGTGCTTATTAAAAAGAGTTTTTTGCTATTATTTAGGATAATCTAATAAAACTGCAGTTAGAACTTTTTTATTTTCTGCATATTCCAACCCCAAAAGGAGCAGCATGAAACCGCATGAGTACGCAAAAGAGGTTTTGGATATTGAAGCAAATGCGCTGATATCTGGCAAAAACAGAATCGGCGAAGGGTTTGACAAAGCGGCAGAAATTATTTTAAATACGCGTGGAAAAGTTGTTGTAATCGGGGTTGGCAAGAGCGGGCATATCGGTTCTAAAATTGCTGCAACTTTAGCAAGCACAGGCACGCCGAGCTTCTTTTTGCACCCGGCAGAGGCGCTGCATGGCGATTTGGGGATGATTGGCAAAGAGGATGCGGTTTTGGCAATAAGTTACAGCGGTGCCAGCGAAGAGCTTACAAAGCTTTTGCCGCACATTAAAAATTTCGGCATTCCAATAGTTGCAATGAGCCGCTCCAAAGATTCACAGCTTGCTAAATTTGCCGATGCCCATATCGATATTTCGGTAGAAAAAGAGGCTTGCCCGCTTGGTGTTGCGCCGACAGCCAGCACAACGCTGACCCTTGCGCTGGGGGATGCTTTGGCGGTTGCGC
>JALVXO010000047.1 GCA_027022775.1 Campylobacteraceae bacterium | reverse complement strand
CTTGCAAAATGCTTTCGCTAAAGGCGGTATCTAAGCTAACGGTTTCTATTACGGTTTTTACAAACTCTCTATCTTGCTCAAAGCTAACAGTTCCTTTTTGCTTGGTTACTACCTCTTTTGGTATTTTGCCCGTAACCGGTAAAATATCGTATGTTTTGCTCTTTTTGTTTAAATCTTTATAAGCGTATCCGACGCAGATTTTATGCGGGTCGCAAGGCAGTGGGATTAAATCTTCGCTGGTAAACGGGTTTTTGCTATCTTTTATAATCGCTTCTCTAATTTCGCTTAAAAGCACTCTGTAATCGCCTTTTGCATTCATTCTGCCGGCATATTGAATTGGCTGAAACACTACCCCTCTAATGCATTTATAGCCCCTTGCAAACTCGATAATATCGGCTATTTCGCTATCGTTTACACCTTTTTGTATTACGCAGACAATTGTTGTGGATATGCCTAGTTTTTCTAAGTTTTCAAGTGCTTTTAGACGCACCTTTTGCATATTCTGGGCACGAATGCTCTTTAGGGCATCTTCTTTTAGAGAGTCAAATTGCAAATATACCTCAAATCCTCCGCCAAGTTTTTTTAACTCTTTTGCAAACTCAAAATCGTTGGCAATTTTTATGCCGTTTGTATTTAGCATAAGGTGGCGAACAGGCGATTTTTTAACAAGTTTTAAAATCTCTAAAATTTGCGGATGTGTTGTCGGCTCTCCACCTGTAATTTGAATTAAATCCGGCTCGCTCTCTACCTTTAGCAGGGTTTGCAGCATCTGCTTAATCTCTTCTATGCTCTTAACCTCTCCGCCACCGACTTTAGAGGCGTTAAAGCATATGTTGCACTCCATATTGCACTCGTTTGTAATGTTAAAGAGTGCTAGGCATGGGTGGTTTTGGTGTTGCGGGCAGACACCGCAGTCAAAGGGGCATCCGCGTTTAATATTAGTTAGTGCGGTTTGGGGCAAATCGGGCTGTTTTAAGTAATCGTTGCAGAGTTTAAAATAGCCGTAATCGCTAGAGATTTTAACCCGGCTCTCCCCGCACTTTGGACAAAATTTTCGCATAAAAACTTCGTTATCTTTTACTACTATATGAGCATCTACAAGCTTTTTTAAATTGCCGCACTTGTGGCAAAAGCTTTGTGTAGAGTGTAAAAACAGATCGTAACTGCTATTGTAATAAGCCATCTTTTTCCTTTTGGTTTTTTGCTTTGCAAAAAAAGCTTAGAGCCAACAATGTAACTTCGCCTTTTTAAGCAGCAAAGCCACAAATATCAAAAGCGGCGTTAGCCGCACCACTAGCTTTAAGCTTTGTGCTTTATGCTTAATGCTTTTGAAGCTTTAAGCTTCAAATAAATTACCGCATAAACCATTAGCAAAATCGCTAAAATCTGAAAAATATTTAAGCCAAATGCAACTTTAGCATAAGGCTTTAAAAACTCCCATAAAAATCGTTGAGCCGAGTAGTAAAAGGTAAATATATAAAACCCATTTTGCATAAAAAAAGCTCTTTTATACTTTAAAAGCCAAAGGCTAAAGAGAAAAAATGCAAACATTGCAAAACTCTCATACAGCTGTACCGGATGACGTTTTATACCGTCTCCAAAATCAACGCTCCATGGGACTTCTATAGCAATTCCATAAGTAAAATCCTCTAGCCCCGACATAAAACAGCCGATTCTGCCAATAGAAATACCAATAGCTAATGATGGCACAAAATACGCCCCGGTTGAGCCCTTTATGCCGTATCGCTTTTTAAAAATTTCTATTGCCAAAATTGCACCAAAAAGTGCTCCAATAACCGATTTGCCAATTTTAATAAATCCAAGTGAAAGATAGTTATTAAGTGTCCCAAAAATGAAAGCCCCATATACAAACCCTGCAATCAGCCAGCTGTAATATTCCCACTTTTTTTCGCTGCTTAAAGTAAATTTCCCTTTAAATAGAAAAAATGTGGTTAAAAATGAACTTAAATAGGCAAGCAGATCAAAAAAAAGATGGATACTCATCTTATACTGACCTGGCTAAATGCAAAGCAGCCGGCAAAATTTATAAAAAGATAGAGTAGAAAACCGGAATAGATATAAAAATTTATTTTACTTTCAAGAAGCTGTTCTCTTGTTATGTAGGCATAAATTACATAAGCTATATAAACTCCGGCGGTTAAAACATTCCAGCCGGCAATAATGGCAGAACCCACATCCCCTCTTTTTATTCCATAAAACAAAATAGCAAAAGTAAAGAGAGTCCATCCAATTACCGAAACCGATAAGAAAACCGCAGCGAACATAGGATACTTTTTCATTTAAACATTATAGCAAAAAGTTACAAAAGTTGCATTTTATATCACAATTATTTAATATAATTTCTTCTCTAAATATAAACCAGGAGAGTTAAAATGGCAACTTTAACAGATTTTGATAAAAAAGTGGTTGAGAGAATCGAGGAGCAAATCAAAATAAATAAAGAGAAAGCCGAACTTGGCAATGTGGATTTGCAAAAAGCTATAGAGCTGGTAAAAGATGTTGGCGCTATGTTGCTGGATGTTCGGCCGCCTGCTAAAGTAAGCGGAGAAAATGCTAAAGAGGCGGATATTCCTAACGCTTACTACACTCCATATCCAGAGTTTACAAAATATATCGATATTTTGCCAAATGACAGAACGGCTCCCATTGTGGTGGGCTGCTTAAAAGGGTGGTTTGCAAGCCGTGTTAAAGCATATTTAGAACTTCTTGGCTACTCCAATGTTTATGTATTTGGCGGAAATATTGAAGATTGGATAACCGCACATAAAGCACATAATTAATAAACTCCCTTGTTGGGAGTTTATTTCCTGAATTTTAACTAATAGAGGAGTTATAATTAGAAGAATATTTTTATGAACCCAAATTTTGACAAATAATGCAAAGTTGTTTTGATACTAATCTGAAATTTGTAATCAATAAAAATTATTGCAATAGATAATAAAGCAAAAATACTCCAAAAACTATCCTATATACTCCAAACCATTCAAGTGAGTAGTGTTGTACAAATTTTAGGAACAGTTTTACGGCTATGTAGGCAGAGATAAAGCTTACAACAAAACCTACGGCTAAAATTGTGCCATTAACGCTTGTAAAGGTGTGGATATTTTTTAAAAATTCATATCCGCTTGCGGCAAACATTGTCGGGATTGCCAATAAAAAGCTAAAATCTGCTGCGGTTTTTCTGGTTAAGCCGCCAAGCATTCCGCCAACAATTGTTGCGCCGCTTCTGCTAGTACCTGGAATTAGGGCAAATACTTGCGAAAAGCCGACTATTAGAGCTTGCTTTAGGCTGACATTTTCTACATCGTTAACCATTTTGCTTTCGTCTTTTCTTTTGTAAAAAAATTCAACGAGAAAAAAAATAATTCCGCCTATTATAAACATAATTGCTGAAGTTTGCACTGTAAATAGCTCTTTAATTTGGTGGCGGAAAATAAAGCCGATAACCGCCAAAGGCAAAAATGCCGCAATAACCTTTTTCCAAAGATTTATCTCTTTAAGATTTAGTTTATTGAGGTAAATTAAAACAATTGCCAAAGTGGCTCCAAGCTGAATAATAACTTCAAAAGCAACATTTGCTTCGCTCTGCTTTAATTTTAAAAAATCCGATGCAATAATCATGTGAGCAGTAGAAGAGATGGGTAAAAACTCGGTTATTCCTTCAACTACTCCTAAAATTGTGCTCTCTATTATGTTCATATTATTTATTCCTTCCGTTTTGTAAGCTGAAAGCAAAAAGCAAAAAGCTGAAAGCTAATATGGTAATTTTATTTTTTATATAGCAAAGCTGCCCAACAGCTTTAAGCTTTGT
>JALVXO010000046.1 GCA_027022775.1 Campylobacteraceae bacterium | reverse complement strand
CAGATAAAGACGGCAGCATTACACTTCTTTACCATCCAGACCACGGAGAAGATGTTTTATACCACTCAAACTTTGCCGGACATAATAAAAAAGCTATTGAGCAGTGGGAAATTCCTATGTTTTTATACAGTAAAAAGATGCAAATAAGCAGCAATATTTTAAATAGAAAATATCAGCTTGATGAGGTGGATAATTTAATTTTGCACCTGCTTAAAATTAAAACAGAATATTACGATGCAAAAAATGATATTTTATCTGATAGTTTTAAATCTAAAATTAAACTGCCAAAAAATTTGATAAGATAATTTGAAGTTAAAAAAGTTAAAGCCCCGGAGGGCTTTAAGAAGATAGTGCAAGCTTATTAGAATTTATATACAGCTTGTACTCTGATTCTGTGGTCTTTTGCACCTGCAAAGTCTTTGTGGTATCTGTACTCTACTTTAGCAGCCATACCAGCTACAGTAAAGTCATAACCAACTCTTGCAGCAATTGCAGTCTTACCAGTATCTGGTTTATCAACAGCTACACCGCCATAAATTCTACTTTTGTTAGCTAGAGTGTAACCTAAATCCAATCTAGCAATTTTTTGTTTGTTGCCAGCAATTGTAGCACCGCCCATTGCACGGTAGCTAGCACCCCAGAATGCACTGGTTTTTTCACCAAACTTTGTTGATGCACATGAACCGGCTAAAGTTATTGGCGATGCACCGTCATTTAGGTAAGCTAGAGTCAATTTAACATCAAATGCATCGAATTTTGTACCTGCATAACCAGCTACACCAAATGATGCTTTAGCACCTTTTAGTTTAGAGTAAGCAACTTGTAAACCTAAATCTACATTGTTAACTTTAGTTTTTGCAGTACCCCATGCAGAAACTAAACCTGGGAATGGACTAGATTTTGGTGCATAATATAAGTTACCTTGTAAAGTTGTATCTGCGCTTGCTTTATAGATAGCAGCGATCATAAATACACCTTTGTTGTCCACACCGTTAACTTTTTGGTTTCCACAGAAGAAATCATAACTGCTTGCAATCCATGCGCCTACTAAAGTAGTGTTAGCAAGGCTAGTGTTTACAACAGTAATACCATTAAATGTTTTAGAAGGAATACCGCCTAAAGTATCTCTTTCTGTAAATGCCAATGGGCTAATTGAAGCTGGAAGAGCTTGGCGTCCTAATTTAACAGCTGTATTACCAGATTTATAAGTTATATACGCTTGTGTTATACCGCCTTTTTCACCAAGTTTATTAAAAGAACCGTCTAAAGCATATAAGCCGTCAAGCTCAGCACCAAAGCCGAAACCGTAACCAAGCTGTTTTTCTACACCCATAGCAAGAGCGCCAACAGCAAGGTTGTTTTCACTGTCACCAAAATTATAAGCACCTGCTTTATTAGCATCATATCTAAATGCCAATGTTCCCCAGAAATCGCATGCTGCTGGAGCTACTTGTGGTTGTACTGGTTGAGCTGGAGCAATATCTCCACCTGCATAGATTAAGCCAGAAGCTACTACTGAAAGTAATAAAGCCTTTTTCATTGTAAATCTCCTTGTTTTTTTTCTTTACAATGCAAGTATAACATTAATTTTTTAAAAAATCGGATTAAATTTACAAAAATTTAATAAAAAGTAAACAAAAAATTAATAATTTGGCAAAATTGTTTACTTTTTGTTACTTTTTTTTCTTAAGCAGTTTTAAATTTTCTGGATTTTGGAGCAATATTTCCATAGAATTTAACTCTTTAGGCTCTTTTTTTTCTTTATACTCATAATAATTTATTGTAATAATATCTTCATTTAGTAAAATTTGCGTAATTGCTTCAAGCGGAATTTTTAAAAAAGAGCCAAAGTTTTCTGTTCCAAAACCGGCTTCGAAATAGAAAAAATTTTTATCAGCATAAGCGCTTTCAAAAGTGTAGCCTGTAATTATAAACATTGCCAGTTTGTCAAATTTTATAACAGTTTCCGGTACCGGCGGAGAAAATTCTATAGGGTCAGTGTAGCAGACAATTGCAAAATCTATTCCTTCTTTTAGAAGGGTTTCTATTGTATTGTAACTGTTTTTTTTAACCAGCTCTATATAAGCTTTGCTTTGAAAAAAGTTGTTTTTATTCATAATTATGCCTTTATTTAAAGAAAATCAAACTCCTGCCACTCGACCATTGCATTCATAAATGCAATTTTACTATAATTTTTTAAATCTTTATAGTGAATTTTTGCCGGTTTAATCCTGCCGGATTTTATATGCCTCTTTAGGGCTGTCCCGTAAAGAAGCGGTTTTGATGGTGTATGCCACTCTTTTTGGGTTTTATGAAAAAGAGCGCTGTTTGCTATTGAAGCATCTGTTAAAAAGCCGTTTTTTGTAATTATAAACTCATCTGCGTTAAAATTTTTATATAAATTTTCAAAAACTTCCCTATTTAAAAATTTAAAACGGTAATTTATTTCCGGCATCTCTATAAGCATTATGCTTTTAACAGTTTTTCTATTATATATATAATAAGCAAGTTTTACCAAACCTTGGGCGTTGTAAATCAGTTTTGCCCTGTAGAGCCCCTTTTTGGGAAAATGTTTTATCTCTTTGCTTAAATTAAGTCTGCAGCCGGTATTAAAAAAGTGCTCATAACTATTGTTTACCCTCTCTTGATGGTCAGCCAGATTAAAAATTTTTCCATTTTCAATTTTAATAGTTTCAAAAAGATTTTTACACTCCTTCTGTAAAAAATTTACCAAAACCGGTTCACTGTTTAAAATTTTTACCTGCATTATTTAAAAAGTTCCGTGCTTAAGTATCTGCTTGCAGTATCAGGCAGAACGGTTACAACTGTTTTGCCGCTGATATCTTGCTCTTTTGCCAAATTGTAAATTCCGGCAATATTTGCACCGCTGGAAATCCCCACAAAAAGGGCTTCGTTTTTTGCCAGCGCTTTTGCCTGCTCTATTGCTTGCAAACTTGGAACGGTAACGGTTTTATCGATTATGCTTAAATCCAAAGTATCGGGAATAAACCCTGCGCCAATTCCTTCTATTTTATGCGCGCCGGGCTTACTGCCGCTAATTACCGCGCTCTCTTGCGGTTCAATTGCCACAACCTGCAGCTCTTTTTGCTCTTTTAAGTATCTGCCGATTCCGCTTATTGTTCCGCCTGTGCCGACCCCGGCAATGAAAATATCTGCATTTGGCATTTGGGCGTAAATTTCTGGTCCTGTGTTTTGGTAGTGCGCTTTTGGGTTGCTAGGATTGCTAAACTGGTTTAGCATAAGAGCTCCGTTTTTTGCCAATTCCTGCGCTTTTTCGATTGAACCCGCCATCCCTTTTGCCGCGTCAGTAAGCACCAATTTAGCCCCAAAATGCGCAATTGTTGCGCGGCGCTCCAGGCTCATTGATTCGGGCATAACTATTGTTAAATCTATCCCCTTAAGCGCGCAGACAAGCGCTAAACCGATGCCTGTATTTCCGCTTGTAGGCTCAACTATGCCGCTGCTTAAATCCCCCTCTTGCAAGGCATCTTCTACCATTTGCAGGGCGATTCTGTCTTTAATGGAACCGCCGGGGTTTAAAAATTCGCACTTAGCGTAAACTTCGCAGTTTAAATCGCGGCTTACGGTTTCTAGCTTAACAAGCGGGGTGTTTCCGATGCACTCTAAAAGTTTCATGCTATGCTCCAAAAGAGTGAAGAAACTTTGAATTTTAGGAAGCGGGACTTTAGTCCCGTAAAAATAACCGGATTTAATGTTGATTTAACAAACGGGACTAAAGTCCCGTCTCCAAAATTATTAAGTTTTTTTACACTCTTTTTGCCGGTTTTTTTGCCTAAGAGTTTCTTCGCTGCGCTCAGAATGACAAAAGCTAACAGTTTCATGCAATGCTCCACTCAATTTTCTGACCCGCCATAAACGGCACAAC
>JALVXO010000045.1 GCA_027022775.1 Campylobacteraceae bacterium | reverse complement strand
TTACGGTGGGTGATGAGAATATTATTGCCAAATACTCAAAAGAGCAGAGCAGGCAGCCAAACGAGCAAAAAGAAAGTTCGCAGGCAGAGTCCGGGCAAACAAAAGAAGTGCTGCAAAACGCCCCGGTTCAAAGCGAGCAGAATATCCAGCCAAAACTTAACCTAGGCGGCGAAGAAGGGTGCAGTTACAGCCCAATAGAAGAGCCAAGCTGCGAGAGTGAAGATGGTAATACAAAGCAGCATTAAAATTCCCTCTAAAGCCAGAGGTGTTCATATAATTACAAACCTTATCCAAGAGCAGATAAAAATAAAAAACGGCATCGCCAATCTCTTTTTAAAACACACCTCCGCCTCTTTGGCGCTAAATGAAAGCTACGACCCAGATGTCCGCCTAGATGTAGAAGATTTTCTAAACCATTTAATCCCCGACTGCTGGAGCGGCTTTCGCCACACCCTGGAAGGGTGTGATGATATGAGCGCACACATGAAAAACATCTTTATAGGCTCCAGCCTTACAATCCCCATAGTTAACAGCAAATTAAACCTTGGCACCTGGCAGGGGGTTTACCTGCTAGAACACCGCGATTTCGGCGGCAGCAGAGAGATTTTTATTACGCAGATTGGGGAGTAAGCATCAAATTCAATTAAAAAAGTTTAGGCTGCTCTTTTTTGGTTTTGGTTTTGTTACTCTCTTTATCACCTTTTGTAACCGGTTTTTTAATAACTCTTTTTTTCTTTTTCGGTTTAGGTTTAGGCGGCTGCCTGATTCCTTGAAGCAAAAAAGAGTAAGGTTTCTTTCTGGCCTCTTGAATTACTGCCAAAATTTTATCATCTTTGCGGGTTATATCAAAAATCTTTACCCCTTTTAAAACCTTGTTAACCTCTACCGTATCTTCCATTCCAAGCGGAAGAGAGTAGCCATTTCCTTCCACTCTTGTTAAAATATCCCCATCTTTAAGCACCAGCCAGCATACTTTCGCCCTGCCAAGCCCATAAAGAGAGTTTCTGGTAGATTCAATACATACAGTATCCCTCTCCCCTTTTTTTAAAGTGATATTACCGTCGCTTTTTAAAATATCATTATATAAAACCATGATAACACGGTCATGGTCAATACTCTTTTCCAGACTGTTTTTAATAATATCAACAGAACGCCTTTGGGTATCAAGCGCTCCATAAAGCCCTATTAAAACAATAGAAAGAAGTGCAGTGGCAATTAATATTTCGATTAATGTAAATGCTCTTCTTAACATTTAGCCATCCATAATACCGACCCTGATAGCCTCTTCATAACTTGTAAGCCCTCTTTCCATCATATCTTTAAGTTTATCTGAAATTGTTTTCATCCCCTGCTTTTTCATCACTTCACGGATTTCATGGTCATTTAAACCTCTTTTTATCATCTCTTTTACCTCATCGCTCATAATAAAGAGCTCTCCTACAGCCTGTCTGCCGCTGTAACCTCTAAAGTCGCACTTTCGACACCCTGTAGCTTTGTAATAAATTGCATTTTTATTCAATTTTAACTCTTCCATTACGCTATCTGGCAGCATTGTTGGCACTTTGCAGTGTTCGCAAAGTTTGCGCACCAATCTTTGAGCCAAAACACCAATAAGTGTAGAGCTTAAAAGGTAATCTTCTATTCCCATATCCATCAAACGCGTAAGAGATGATGTAGCATCGTTAGTGTGCAGGGTTGAAAGAAGCAAGTGTCCTGTAAGCGCAGCCTGTATGGCAATTTGGGCTGTCTCTTGGTCCCTAATCTCACCCACCATTACAACATCAGGGTCCTGGCGCAAAATAGAGCGCAGCCCTGCAGCAAATGTAAGCCCGACCTTTTCATTTACCTGAATCTGATTAACATGGTCTGCATTATACTCTACCGGATCCTCTACAGTAATAATATTTTTATCCGGGGAAGCTATGTGCTGCAAAAATGAGTGCAGTGTCGTAGATTTACCAGAACCAGTAGGTCCTGTTACCAAAATCATACCGTGAGAGTGGTTTAAAAGTTTATAAAAAGCTTTTGTTGTATCTTCTGCAAAGCCAAGCTCTTCAAGTGTAGGGATGCTCTCGCTCTGCATTAAAATACGCATTACAACCCGCTCGCCGTAATATGTAGGAAGCACCGAAACCCTTACATCAAGTGTTTTTCCAGAAATACTAACTTGTGTTCTCCCATCTTGCGGAATTCTCTTTTCGGAAATATCCAAATTGGAAATTACTTTAATACGGTTTATAACCAAGTTAACTACACTCTTATCTAAATCCAAATGTTTTTTAAGCGCTCCATCAACCCTAAAGCGCACCTCTCCTCTGCGCTCATGTATCTCAATATGGATATCGCTGGCGCCTTTCTTAATTGCCTGGAAAAAGAGAGAATTTACCAATTTAATAATAGGAGCCGACTCTTCGCTGCTTAAAAGGTTTTGAGAGTTTTGAATAAATTCAAGCAGTTCGCTTTCTGCTTCTATTAACTCTTCTGAAGCATCGCTTTGCATCTGCTCAAATTCGCTGCTTGTCTGTATCTCTAAAAATTTGTTATGCAGCCTTTCATAACTCTCATCATCAAGCATGTAAATTTTATAATCGTTCCCTATGCGCGCTTTGTGGTTAAGAGCGCTGGATAGTTTCTCTTTAGAAACTACTGCAATTTTCTCTTTGCCTATTGTGGCAAAAAGCAATCCGTGTTTAATTGCCTGGCGGTAATCTATTCCATCTTCAACAAGCGGCTCTAAATTTACATGCTCTAATATTGGTATCTGCATTTTGCTCCTTTACGGTCTGTCTCTTAAAATCTCTAACGGATCGCGGCTGCCTGCACTTTTAGGAGCAGAACTTACCGGCGCTGAAAATTTGCTGCTAGGCGGTGTATATTCATCTATCCCCGCATTTTCTGCCAATCTTTGGCGGATATATCTGCTATATTTTGCCTGAATATTATTCAACTCATCTAAAAACTCTCTTAATTTTGTCAAATCGCTGCTTTTTCTAACAATATAAGGGGTTAAATAGACAACAACATTTATTTTGCTCTGCGAATAAGTTGTAGAAGTAAACAGAGCTCCTAAAACCGGAATTTCTCCTAAAACAGGTATTCTTGTTACAGTTTTACCGCCGCTGCTTTTCATTAAACCGCCCAGAATTACAGTCTGCCCGTTATCCACAATCGCATTTGTTGTAACTTTTCTTTTTGTTGTTGTCGGTCTGTCGCTTGATGCGCCTGAACCCGGAACAATATCTTCTATGGTTGCTTCCACCTGCAGGGCAACTTTTGAGTTGCTTGAAAGTCTTGGTTTCACTTTTAATGAAATACCGATATCTTCGCGGCTATATTTATTTCTGACAACCGCATCTTTTGTATCCCCCACAGATGAGCTTACCAAAATAGAGCGGGTCTCACCTACATAAATTTCTGCCTCCTGGTTGTTAGAACAAAGAATTGAAGGCTCGCTTAATGTGTGTGCCGCTCCATTTTGCTGCAACAAATCCATTTTAATTCCCAGTGCAAAAAGTTCTTTAATATTATTGGCAAAGCTGAACTTGTTAGAAGTAACCGTATTGCCGTTTTCATCGGTACTCTCTGTGCTTAAAAAGCCAAGCAGGCTTCTGCTGACCATTAAAGTAGGCGCTCCCATATTGCCCGCTAAACTAAATAATCCTTTAGAGGTAATTTTACCCCCTTCAAAACCGTATTTAAGCCCGACATTTCTGGCTTTTCCAACATTTATCTCTACAATTCTGGCTTTTACATAAACTTGCGGTTTTGCAACATCGATTCTTTTAATAACCGCACGTATATTTTTTATCTGGTCAGGCGTAGCCAAAACAATCAGCGCATTTCTCTCTTTATCTGCAACAACCATCGCTTTGCTGGCTTTTTGCTTTTTAGCTGCAGCAGCTTTTACAGGATTGGATATTGGCATATTGTTCATTTGCGCCACAAGTTTAGACATAATTTTTTCCATATCCTCAACATTGGAATTTTTAAGAGGAATCACATACATTTTCTGCTCTATAGATTCACCTTTTACATCCAGTTTCTGAACATATTTTAAAAGTTTATCAACATTTGTCTTTTTACCTACCAAAATAATTGTATTTGCGGCATCATCTTTTAATACTCCTACTCTTTCGCTCTGAATAGTTTGAGGAAAAAGAAGCTTGGACATATTTACAACATTTTGGTAAATATCTTTTACGGCGGCATTTTTAAGTCTTATAATGGTTGTACCGCGGCGTCCGCTCGCTTCAATAGATTCTATCAGTTTTTTAACAGCACGCAGTGTTTTAGGGTAAGCGGTAACTGCCAGCATATTGTTAGCTTTAAATGAAATTACTTTTGCATTCTTATGGAGAAGAGGTTTTATTTTCGCGCGGATAACTGCAGCATTAGAGTACTTTAGAGGGAAAAGAACAGTTTTCATTAAATTGCCCGATACATCTTTGCTAACCTGCAATCCGCTTCCGGCAGCTTCTGACGCTTTTACCACCTCTAAAAAATCTCCATGGTCAACAAGCGCATACCCTTTGCTGCCCAAAATTGAGTTTGCCAATGAAAAAAGTGAACTTTTCTTTATCTTTTTAGTAGAGACAAAATCAACCTTTCCGTTTAACTGCCCGTTTATAAGCACATTTTTACCGGTGATTTTGCCTATATATTTAACAAACTCATTCAGGTTCATATTTTTAAAATTAACATCTATCATCTCTTCCGCCGCCGCAGAGCTGTAAATAAGCGCCGCTGCCAAAACTTTTGATATTAAATTAACGAATTTCATACTCTAACTCCTTAATTTCGTTTCCTCTTTTTACTGTAATGGTTGCCGCTGTAATAGAGTCTAAATTGTTAAAAAACTCTATAGGAACTTTAAAGTTATTTAACGGTTCGCCATTTATTGAAAGAATAATATCTCCTCTTTTTACCCCCAGTTTGTCAAAGTCGCTGCCTTTTTTGACATAACTGATTTTAAATCCATTTAATTTGCCTCCTTCCATATTGGGAACAACCCCGATATTTTTTTGAATCTCATTTATATTTGTGCGGTATTTGTTAAAAAGGGCTTTTGGAATATAAGTTGTATCCCCTTCTCTCTCTATTTTATTAGATTTAGCCGCGGTTTTTGGTATTGTTGTTAAAACATTAGGTTTAGAAGAAGAGCTGCTTTGGCTCTCTTTTTTCTCTTTAAAAAGCTCCAGTTTGTACTCTTTGCCATCTTTTGTAAAAACTGCATAAGTTGGATAAAGGTCGCTAAATTTGTACCCTTCTATCTCTTCTCCTAAACTTAAAGCGTAACTTTTGCCCATATACTCAACCAATATAACCTTTTTATCTTTTGAATTGTAAATACCTTTTAAAATAAATTTTGTAATCTTTTGAAGTTTAGGTTTCGGTTTTGGCCTGTTTTTTCCTTTTTGGCTTTTGCCCCCTTTTGAAACCTTAACCTCTTTAATCTCTTTTTTAGCCAGTTTATAATGGTAATAAAGAGGTTTTAAACTGTCTCCTCTTTGGTTGTCTACACCTCTGTGAGGCAGTTTGAAATTTTCCAGCGCAACCCAGAACGCTTTTGTTACAATTAAACCAAGCAGAAGGGCAATTGCCCACCCCAGAGCTTTTCTGTTAGAATTTTGACTCATAATACCAACCTTTCTTGCCCTTTTTTAAGAACCTTTTTATCGGTTTAATATTTTTTTCTTCGATGATATCAATATGGATTTTTCTGTTTTTTAAATCCACCTCCCCTTTTGCTTTGCCAAAGCTCCCTTGTGCATCTATTTTTATAATAAAAGGTTTTAATATAGTCTCTTTTGCCTTAAGAGAAGCGATATCCACATTTAAAAACTGTTTTGCAATATTTAAAAACTCCAGGCTGTCAGCTTCTAAACTGTTTACAAAAAGCAGAGGCGTTACTTTAACTTTAGAAACCCTTGCTAAATCCTGCCCCTGAAAATAGATTACCGGATGCATTATCTCAAGCGATGCAACCCTCTCTTTAAACTCTTCATTGCCAATTACCACACCCTTTTGGTTTAAAAACTTCTCAAGATAATAATACCCTTGAAGTTTTGGCATAAACAGTATAAAGCCTGCATAGAGTGCCGCTAAAAACAGCAAAATATCTCTTACCACACGCATGAGCACTCCATTAAATAGTTATTTTTTTCTTTTTGTATATTTAAATAGTTAAACCTTACCGGCAGCGAAGCCAGTTTGCTTAAAACCCTGTTTAATTCGCTGTAAGTTAAATTTTTAAATTTCAGCTTGGCTTTGCTGCGTTTAACTGTGCTGTTAACCTTTTTAGAGGCAGAAACCGAATTTGCTATTTTATTTATTTTTTTTATCATTCCTTTAGCAAGCCACATTTTTTGAAGTTTTGCCACACTCTCAATCTCTTTCTGCTCACTTTGCAGCTGCGATATATTCTGATTAAAATCTCTTTTCTGTTTATAATCGAAAAAAACAGAGCCTATTACAAACAAAATTCCCAGCAATATAAGCAAATTTCTGTTTAATCTCATTTTACGGCTCCTTCCAAAATTACATTAAACCCTTGCGTAATAACTTTAAACCCTTTTAGCGAAGAAGCCAAATCCCTAACTTTTTTAAACGCTTTTTTCTTTACGCCAAATTTTGCTTTAATTGTGCCCTCTTTTAGTTCCAGCTTCTCCAGCACAGAGTCTCCGCTGCTTAATTTGCTTAATTTATTCAAAGCTTCTCTTATACCCCTTTGCTCCTTTTCTATTTTTTGGTATTTCTTTTTTATCGAATCTCTTGCCAGCTTGCTCTGAAGCTGCGGATTGGATACCGCTTCTGCCATTAAATCCTGCTCTTTTTGCAAAGCTTTTTTATATCCATACCCCTCTAAAATAAATAGCATTCCAAAAATAACAAGCAAAACTGTTAAAATAACCGAACTCTTATCTATGCTTTCGCTTTTTGTCTGGACAGAAGTCGGCTTAAATTTTATCCCTTTTTTCGGTCTTAACTTCTCTGTAAATTTGGCAAACTTTTTTCCCTCTAGCATACTTCTTGGAACAATTGTAGCAAAACCGTCCACTAAAGCCAGGGCGCTGTATCTGTCTATACCTATTGGCAGCTTTTTTAAAACCGGCTTTAACTGGTCTGCAAAATATATTTTGCCTATTTTATGCGCTTCTATGCCGCACTCATTTATTAAAAAGTGCTCTATCTCCCGCGGCAAATAGGCATAAAAGAGCCAGCCGTCTCCATCTTTTTCCACTGCAAACTCATACCCGCGCTCTGTAGGAAGCATATCTTCCAGAATAGATGGGGCAAGTTTTTTTGCCTGAAAAGAGTATTTTACAGGTACCTGCTCTTTTTTAACAATATAAAATTGAGGCGACAGCACCAAATCGTATCTGTTCGCCTTTTTTACATCTTTTAAGCCTCTGTGCAAAAGAAGCAAAACACCATTACTGCTGAACATCAAAGCCCTCTACCTTTCCATTGATATAATCAAATTTAAGCGAATAACTCCCTTTGCCAAAACTGTAAGTCGCACTGCACTCCATTGCGGCCACAGCTTTTTTGGCAAATATTTCAGAATTGTAAATATCCATATCCGCACCGTTATCCATTAAGAATTTTCTTAAATTTCCGCTTTTAAAATCTTCATTTACAATCTGCTCATCTATGCCAAAAATAGCAGAAACCAGTTTAGAACTTAAAAAATCTCCATCTATCTGGCTGTAATTTTCCCCAAAGCTGAAATATCTCTCCCAGTTTACTTTAAAAACCTTTTTATCGCCGGTTTTTAAAAAGTAACTGTTTAACACTTTATAAAACTCTTCTTTGCCAAAATAGCCTCTGTCCCTTTTAAGCCTGCCGCTCTCTCCAAACTCATAAGAGTAGCCGCTCTCCAGCGCTTTTGAGAGCATGCTTTTTAACTCTTCGGTATCTTTTAACCTGTTTTGTACCCCGATTTCGTCTAAAATTGCGCTTGCAATGCTGTATCTTCTTTGGGTTTTAATGCCAGAGCCTTCCTTTAGCCAGGCAACCGGAATTGCGGCTCTTAAAGGGGCACACGCAGCAAGCAGGTTAAAAGGGCCTTTGCGCTCCTGTATCGAAATCGGCGTATTGTATATACTTTTTAAAGTGCCTGTTGAGGGTTTTTTGCCTATGAACTTGTTAACAATGTTTGAGACATCGGCATATATCAAATTGGCTTCTATAAGCGCCGATTTATCCTGCGCTTTTGCCCTTGCTCTGTTTAAGTAACCAAAAGTTACACCTACAAGAGCCAGCATGGCAACAATAACAGCTAATGTGATAAATAGTGTAATTGCCGGTCTCATTTTAACCATTTTCAAGCTCTTTTCAAGTAAAATTACCTCACATTTTTACTACACAGATATTTGCTAAAATATGGTAGTAAAAAAGTTTATATGAAATAATATTATAATAGCAAAACTTTAAAAAGGATAAAATTATGGCTTACTTTGAAAAAAAAGCTCAAAAAAGAGTAAAAAAGGGCTTTACACTTTTGGAATTACTGGTTGTTATCTTAATTTTAGGACTGTTGGCTGCATTTGTTGTACCTAACATTATCGGTGCAAGCGATAAAGCAAAAAGAGATTTGGTATGCTCGCAAATGGGGTCTGTTGCCAATGCGCTTGATATGTTTAAAATGGATAACGGAATGTATCCCGATACCGAAGAGGGGCTTGAGGCTCTGGTTAAAAACCCTGACCCGGACAAATACCCTGCATACTCAAGCAAACCGTACATAAAAAGGGTTCCAAAAGACTCCTGGGGGCAGCCGATTCAATATATTAAAACCGACAGCGGCTTTGATTTGATAAGTTTCGGACCAGACAGAAAAGAGGGCGGAAGCGGCGATAACGCCGATATACATTACTCTCAATGCAATAAATAAACAACTGTTCACTAAACTTTAAAAAAGGTTCAAAAGGGATATATTGAAAAATATTAAAATTAAAAAGGGGTTCACTTTAATAGAACTCCTTTTGGCAATTTTGCTTGTTTCCCTCTTTGCATATTTTGTTTTTGCCACACCGACACCCGTCACTGCGGCAAAAGAAGAGGTTAATGTTACAAATTTGCCCTCATATCTTCAAAGAAATCTCCCTGGAAATGGTGAACTTGTCTGCATAAAATCAAATGAGAGATGCAGTGATTGTTACTATTTTACACCATCTGGAATAAGAGATTACTCTTTGCCGCTCTCTTTAAAAATTAATGCAGAATACACTCTGGATAAAAATAACAACCCGCAAAAAATTGACCTTGGAAGATATAAAGACAAAAAAGTCTGCCTCCGTTTAAGGCACTATAAAAACGGTTCAATTTCGCAGATTATTTTAAATGTCAATAATAAATTTCTTTTTATACCTTCATATTTTGGCGACGGCATGCTTTTTGATTCATTAAACGAAGCTGGCGACTGGTGGGTAAGAGAGAGCGTTAACGCTTTGCAAAACAGAAGCGAATGGTATTAACTTTTTTTTAATATTTCTTTTATAAAATAGTTTTATCTGAATATCTGGAGATTTTAAAGTGAAAAAAATATTACCGGCTTTTATCTCTTTTGTACTGCTTTATGGGCAAAACACTCAAGCTTTAGAAAAAAAACTCTCTGCGCGCGGCAAAAAAATTGCAGAAATTTTTTGCAACAAAAAACTTTTGCCAAAATACAGCGGCGATTTAAACAGCACAATAGAAGCAATTAAAAGTTCAAAAGCGTGCAGCAAAACCGATGCAAAAAGTTTAAAAGCCGTTGCTTTTTTTATAAAAAACGGCAGCCCAAAAACTGTAAAAAGTTTTAAAGTTCCAAAAGATGCAAAGTGCCCTGTATGCGGAATGTTTGTCCATAAATATCCAAAATGGGCGGCACTTATGGAGATTGAGGGCAAAAATTACTATTTTGACGGCGTAAAAGATATGCTAAAATTTTACTTTTACGATGCCGATTTTAAATATGACCGCTCTAAAATCAGCAAAGTTTTGGTGCGCGACTATTACACATTAGAAAGCATCGATGCAAGAGACGCTTTTTATGTTACAGGTTCAAATATTTACGGTCCTATGGGGAATGAGTTTATACCTTTTAAAACCAAAAAAGAAGCAATGACATTTTTAAATGACCACAAAGGCGAAAAAATCGTAAAATTTAAAGATATAACTTTTGAAATGGTTGAAAATTTGGATAAAAAGCAGCAATAATGGTAAAACAGTTCTATTTTTTGGCAGCTTTTGCACTGTTAAGTTTAATTGCGGTCTTTGCCCACTATTTCGCTTTAAAAAAAGATATCTCGCAAATTTGTGCAAAAAGCGCAGCAGCAGTATATCTGCCGGAACTCTCTTTGGGAGCGGGCAGCCTGCAAAACCGCTTTTTAGCTATAAAGCCAGCTGTTGAAAATAAAATCTATCCCCAAATGCCCGGCTTTGACAAAACGGAGTTTATCTATGGGCGGTAATTCGTTTTTCTATTTTCTAACCCTCGATCTGCTCAAAGAAAAGCAAAGATTCGCCGCAATTGCTGCAATTCTTGCCATATTGGTATTTCTATTAAGCAGCACCCTTTTTATCTCTGCTTCTATAAAACATACCCTAAACAGAGCGCTAGATGCTCAACCGGATTTTATAGTGCAATCGGTAAAGGGCGGTATGCTCTCTCCTGTAGCAGAAGGTTTGACCGATAAAATTGCTTCTGTTTACGGTGTCCAGAAAGTAACTAAAAGGGTTTTTGGCAGGTACTTTTTTGATGACGGAAAAAGTGCTCTTATAATCGGTGTTGATTTTTTAGACGAACAAAGCAGCAGAAATATCGAACAGATTGTAAAAAATATAAATTTAAAAGAGTTTTTAAGCCAAGAAAATATGATTATCGGCCAGGGGGTTTATGACTATTTTAAAAACCGCTACTTTCCAAAAAGTTATAACTTTTTAACCCCGTCTGGCGAACTTAAAGAGATTAAAATTTATAAAATTTTAAGCCGCGAAAGCTCTCTTGTAAGCAATGATGAAATTATCATGCCAATTGAAAGTGCAAAAGAGATTTTAGGTTTAAAAAACTCCGAAGTTACCGATATAGCTTTAAATGTTCCAAATGAAAGCGAAAGAGAGAATATCAAAGATAAACTATTATCTTTGGCTTACAGTTTAAGGGTTGTCTCAAAAGATGATGTGAAAAAACTTTATGAAAACCTCTATAATTACAAAGGCGGGCTGTTTATGATTATGTTTATATTAACAGCTGCAACATTAAGCCTGCTGCTCTATCTGCGATATACTCTTGCGGTTTCGGCAGAAAAAAAAGAGATTGCTATATTGCGCGCAATTGGCTGGAGTATTAAAGATATTTTAAAATTGAAATTTTTTGAAAATCTTTTTCTATTTCTCTTTGCCTTTATTACAGGTGCATCTTTTGCTTATATTTATGTTTTTATTTTCAATGCGCCGCTTTTAAAAAATATTTTTCTGGGCGGCGAAAACTTAAAACAGTTTGCACAGTTTGAACCGGTGATAGATTTCTCATCACTTGCAACGGTTTTTATACTTTTTGGAATAACTTTCCTTGCATCTGTGCTTATTCCGGTCTGGAAAATATCGGTAACAAATCCAAAAGAGGCGCTTGTATAATGATTGTAGATATAGAAAATCTGGAACGCTATTACGAAATTGACAATAAAAAGCATTACATTTTAAAAAAGATTAATTTAAAAATTAAAAATGGGGAGTGCCTTATTTTAAAAGGGGTAAGCGGCAGCGGCAAAACCACTTTAATCTCTATAATTGCCGGGCTTGATAAGCCAAGCAGCGGTAAAGTTTTAGTCGGCGGCGAAGCGGTTTCTAAACTTCCTGATTTGCATTTAAGCCGTTTCCGTGCACAAAAGATAGGAATTATTTTCCAAGATTTCAACCTTATAAACACCATTTCGCTAATAGATAACCTGATTGCAGCACAGGTTCCGCTAAATAAAAGTTTAAAAGAAGCAAAAAAAAGCGCAGAAGAGGCTTTGCAAAAAGCAAACATTCTGCATAAAAAAGATAAAAAACCGTCAGAACTTTCAGGCGGCGAAAAACAGCGCGGCGCGATAGCCAGGGCTCTTGTAAACAACCCGGATTTAATAATATGCGATGAGCCCACAGCAAACCTCGACCGCGAAAACTCTTTAAATTTTATAAAAACTTTAGAAACCCTTCACAAAGAGGGGAAAAGCATAATAGTTGCAACACACGACCCTCTCTTTGAAAATTTAAACTTTTTACATAAAACAGCAGAGATTAAAAATGGACAAATTGCTTCTTAATAATTTTGTAATAGTTTACCTTTTTAGTGAATTTGTCACTCTATTAATTGCAATTTCAGCTCTGTTTAAAGGGGCTGTTTTAATTAAAAATTGGAATTTTAACAGCTTTTCGCAAAAACAGATTAAACTCGAAAACCAGAGTTACCTTTTGTCTGTGCAGGCGGTTTTTTTATTTCTATTCAAACTGATACTGCTTATCTATTTTGTCTATATGATTGATTCTCTCTCTGTTATTGTGCCTGGTGCAATGTGCGCAGCCGGCGTTATTAGCGCAAACAGTTACGGAATGGTTCTGCTTTTTGTAAAACTGATAACAATTTTTTTGCTCCTTTTTTTTACAATTTTAAACAAACTCGATATAGAAGCTAAATACTACCCTTATATGAAACTAAAAACTTACATTTTAATTTTTGCCGCTCTTTTGGTTTTTTTAGAATCTTATCTTGATGCTGCATATATTTTCAATATAGATATAAGCCGGCCTGTAAGCTGCTGTTCTGCTCTTTTTGGAAATTTAGAAGGAGCCAATCCTCTGCCGTTTAACCTGAATATAAAAAATCTGCTTATACTTTTTTACACCCTTTTTATAGCTTATATTTTATCTCTGCTGCTAGAAAATAAAACTGCAGCTTTTATAGTTTTAACCTTTTTTGCAGCAATAGCATATTATGCAGTTGTTTACTTTTTTGGAACTTATGTCTATGAGCTTCCAACACACAAGTGCCCTTTTTGCATGATGCAAAAAGAGTATTTTTATACAGGGTACCTTATCTGGGGTTTGCTTATTTTTGGGGCATATTTTGGTTATATATGGATTTTTTTAACTCTGCTAAAACAAAACTTTAACAAGCTTAAAAACTTAAGCCTGCTTCTTATATCCCTTTTTGTATCGATTTGCACTCTATATGTTTTAGTTTACTACTTTAAAAACGGCACTTTTTTATAATACTTTTACAATTTATAAGTTGCAAAAAATGTCACAATTTTTTAGTATAATTGACAAAAAGCCAAGCAAAGGAGGATAAAATGAAAAAGCTGTTATTTTCAATTTTAGCTACAGGCATTATGGCACTAAATGCATGTCCGCCAAAAAACATAAATGCCAAACCGGAAGAGGTTCACCAAAAAGGGGAGTGGCTATATAAAGTTTGGGTTGTACATAAAGGTACCCGCAGCGAAGGCCACTATGCTCATTTATATAAAAACGGGGAAGAGGTGTGCCCAAAAAACGGGCAAAAAGAGATAATTACTCCATTTGGCATAATGATATATTTTAATTCCAAACATGTGTGGGGATGGCATGGCTGGAGAGTAAAAAGTCAAAAAAGGGTATTAATCGGGGGATAAACTCTCTCCCGGTTATCAATTTTTTTTACTGCAATATTTTTAAGCAATTTGTAAAAATAATGTTAAAATTATCTTTAAATTAAAATAGCAGTGGAGAAAAATGATAAAAAAAATCTTAATAATACTTTTAACCCTCTTTATTACTGCAGGATGCAAAATTACAGACAGCAGCGGCAATAAAGTTATAAAAAGCAAAAGCTTTTATGAACCTAAATTTGTATACGATAAAGATACCATCACCCAAAATGCTGTTAAATGGTTTTTAAATCAGCATGAAAGTTTAAAAAAAAGATACTTTATTGGCAAACTGGGAAAATTTAACAACCCAAGCGGATGGAACATAGGCGCATATTTGCGCGCTTACATAGATATGTATGAAGCAAGCGGCGATATTCGGATACTGCGCAAATTGAATGAATTATTAAAAATTGTAGCTGATAGCAATGATATATTTACAAAAAATATAGATGAAAGAACCGGCACAGTTATGCAAGGATGGGGAACCACAGCTTACAGTTACGGGACTGACGGCAAGAGAAGATATTCAGATATGCTCACAAATGCCCTGTTTTCCTATCCTCTTGCTGCATTTGCCAGAATTGTTAAAGAAGATTCTAAATTGCAAAAAGAGTTTGGAGACGATGCTAACCGCTACTATAAAATGGTTCAAGAACTTTATAAACAGCATAAACCTTTCGTAATTGATGAAAAATCTCCATACAAAGACGGCTCTTACGGGATGTATTATGCATTCCCAAAAAATTATTACGATAAAGATACAGATTACTCCAATAAAGAAGCCCCAATAAACTGGAGTGCAATTATTGCCGAACCGTTAATAGAGATGTACCGTGCAAGTGCAGCAGATCAAAAACCAAGCAGATATTACAAAACTGTAGTAAACAGAGTAGCAAACTATATTTGGCACAATATTAAAATAAAAAAGAGCCGCTATGGAGACAAATATTTAATCTGGAACTACTGGCCTGCTGTTATAGACAAAAAAAGGTTAAGAGCAGAAGACTTAACCCACGGCGCACGGGTTGCAATGTTTGTCAGAACGCTTTATGATGCAGGTTTTAGAGATTTATGGAATGAGCAGAAACTGCAATATTTAGCCAATACTTTTACCTGCTCTTTTACCCTGGAAGGATTTAAATTTACAAATTATATAGATGGGTCTAAATCTAGCGGCATATATAAAGATGATGCCGCAACCCTTTATGAGTGGCTGGAGTTGCAAGATTTCTCTTACTCATCTTCACAGCACACAATAGCTTTTATTATCAAAACCGCAATGGAAAATGAAGGGTATGATGCAACATACAACCTGGCAGTATTTGCAAAATTTTTTAGATACGCAACCGGTTTCTTCAGTGACTTTTAAGCCGCAATTTTGATACAATAAAACAAAAAAGGGTTAAAATGCTGCATTTTATCGAAACAGATGGCGGTTATATCGTTAAAGAAAAAAATCTGAAAGTTTCACCCTGTTTTAAAGAGGTTTATGAGTGCCTAATGCATTTAAAACCTCACGAGAGATACAAAGAGTATGTAAGGCTTTACAAAGAAGATCAGATTCCCTGCAAAGGGGTGCAGTTTACTTTAGACGAAATTGCCCTTCTTTACGGTATAAGCAAAGAGCGTGTAAGACAGATAGAAGAGATGGGAAAAAGAAAATTAAAGCATCCAAAAGTTGCAAAAAAATTAAAAGATTATCTTTATAGCTAATCTAAAATTTAACTTTTATAAAATGCCTTACAGGCAAAACTGCTGCCGGCGGCAATAAATTATGCCGCAAACTCCCTGCAAAAGCGCCAAAGCGCAAAATTACGGTTTCTGAAGTATCTCCTTTAAATACGCGTTTTACAACCGCTTTGCTACAGTCTCTCAACTTCGCCGATAACTTTTCCCATTACCCTGACTTCATCTGCCGAAAGAGTCTCTTTAGAATATAAATGGTTGTCTGAAATCAGCTCTATACTGCCGTCTGCCCTTCTGTTTAATCTTTTAATAAACAGTCCCCCAGGGGTTGATACCACAAAAATACCCTCTTTGTTTATATCGTTTTGCTCTCTGTCAATAAAAACAATCGAACCGCTTTTTAATGTAGGCTCCATCGATTCACCGTCAACATGGATAGCTTCTATCTTTTTATTTCTTAACTCTTCATCGCTTATTGAATTGCCGTAAAAGTTTTTAATAAGAAGCTTATCCACTGTTACAGTTTCATAATCCTCTTCGAACCCTTCAGCACCGCCGCCGGCACTTGCGCGCACATTGGCAAAATATTTAATTTGAAAGAACTTCTCTGTCTCTTCAACAAGCATTCCGGCAGACTGGTCAAAAAAGAGCCAGTTAATGCTTATTTTTCTTCGCGCGCAAAACTCCATCAACTCTT
>JALVXO010000044.1 GCA_027022775.1 Campylobacteraceae bacterium | reverse complement strand
AGATTTTTTCTATGAGTGTTTGCAGCTGATTAGAGATAAGATTTAAAGAGTTATTTACCATCTCTAAGCGGTTGTCGATTTGGTTTAATGTGCCATTGAGATAGCTTAAACCATCAATAATTTGTTCACTGTTTTGGTTAATAGCCTTTACAATATTTTCGTTACCAAATCTTACAATATCGCTCAATCCGTCTATACCGATAGCAACTTCGAGTAACTTGTAGTTAGTTTCGGCTATGCCTCTTGCTAATCTTTCATTTTCGATTGCGGACTGGATTCTTGCTTTTGTCATCTCATCTTGAATAGAAGAGATTATCTGCTCGGAGCTTTTATCAAGAACATTGGATATATTTTGAAAATTTTTATTTAACTCTTTTGAGTTTTTTGCATTTTCTGCATTTAACTCCTCTAAATTAGAGATAACCTTATGTTCATAATAGAGCGGTTTTTCAAAAAACATGGCATCTAATGCCACGCCTGTATATTTTGACATTTATCTGCCTCCTTATTAAAAAAGAGGGGTGGAGTACCCTCTTCTTATATCTCTATAACCTCTTCGCCTCCAAATTGCTCCATTGTTTGAATATAACTTTTAAAAGTTTTGCATGCTTCAATAACATTATTTTCATACTCTAATATTTCTGCAATATTATCAGCTTTAAATGTTTGTCCACCCACAAGAGATCCTATTGTGATATCTAATACTATTGCCTTGCCAGTTAATGGAATACTAACCTCTTTTTTCAGCAACACCTCTCTATCTGCTTTATATTTTTTTATCAACTCTTTTTCGTGCTCATCTAAATCAACTTGAGCTTCCAATTCAAAAGCAATTCCACCCATTAATTTTTTTGATTGGTTTCTTTTTATTTTTAATTTCATTTCCTACTCCTTGAAACTTGATACAAAAAAATTATACCACCCAAGCGTCATAAAAGGCGTCAAGAAATTGGGGTTTGGGTGGAGAAAATGGAGATTTTTTTAATTTTATAGAAAAAGAGATATTAATAAGCGGGTTTTATTGTCGTGGCAATAATTGCAAGATAATGTAAAATAATAAATAAAGTGTCAGAAAAAGTGTCATAAATTTAGGTGATTTTTATTATAATTTTATAATAGGTGGAGAAAATGCGTATAATAGTTGGGGTTTTGTTATTTGTTTCTGTATTGTTTGGAACAGAAGTAGATAGCGGGGTTGCTTATAATGAAATACTGTCTGATTCTTTATACTACATAGATTACAACCGTTCTGCCACAATTGATAATATAGGCTCTAAAAATTTTAAACCTGTAAATTCTAAAGTAATTGGCTTTGGATACTCACCAGATTTTGTAGTTTGGATAAAGTTTGTTTTAACCAATAAAAGTTCTAAAAAAATTACAAAAATAGTAGAATATGCAAGCCCTTTAACTTCTTATGTCGATTTTTACGATGCAAAAAGCAAAAAGCTCTTAAAAAGCAGCGGTATGCTTAATAAAAACTCCAATGAATCGATAAATCCTATTTTAAAAGTAACCCTAAAACCGCATGAGAGCAAAACCTTTTATATAAAAATATTTTCTGAAGTAACTGCGTTGATTGCGAAACTTTATGCTTGGAATATTACAGAATATAACAAAAAGCTAAAAGATAACCAAAATATTTTAGCCGCTTTTTTTGGTGCTATGGGGATTATTATTTTATATAACAGTGTCATTTTTTTAATGGTTCGTAAAAAGATGTATCTTTATTATGTTTTGGCATTTATAGGAATTTTAACTTACTATATGCTTTATAAAGGGATTTTGCCGCTGATTTTTTCAAAAGAAGTAATGAGAATATTAAATAACATAATACCGTTTATTGTGCTTTTGCCGGTTGTTTTTTTATCTCTTTTTGCAAAAGAGGTTTTAGAATTAGTAAAAGTGCCAAAGATGAATAAAATTTTTAATATATTTTTGTATATTGCAGTTATTTCTACTTTTGTATTTTATTTTATGCATATACACTCTTTAAGGAGCGTTTCTTATGTAATATTCTTTTTTCTCCTTTTTGTATTTACAATATTGTTGCTTAAAAAAAATATATATGCAAAATTTCTGCTAATTAGCTGGGGAGTATTCTTTACTACAGCTTTATTAATGTATTTAGAGAGTATATCTTTTTTTCACATTTCTAAATATTTTCCTTATTATAGTGAAGTTGCTTTGCTTTTTGAAGCTGTTTCTTTCTCTTTGATATTGGCATATAATATTAAAAATATGGAATTAGCTAAAATAAGAGCAGAAAATGAAGCTAAGTACAAAGAGCTTTTAGTAAGTGAATTAGACCACAGGGTATCTGGAACCCTGCAGTCTTTTGTTAGTGCAATAGAAAAGGAAGAGAAAAAAAGAGATTTGAATTTAAAAGAGTTAAAAGAACAGATTTTTACTATTGCAGATATCTACAGATATTTGAATAAAACCACAAGCTTTCCAAATGTCGATATGCATGAATACTTCTCTTTTATTTTAGATGGTCTTCAAAAAGTTTATAATCGCCCCAAAATAAAAATTATTTTGAATACTAATGTAGTTTTAAAACCCAAAAGTGCTAAAACTTGTGCTAAAATATTGTACGAAGCAGTCAACAACAGTTATAAATATGCATTTGATGGCAAGGGTGGAGAAATTTCAATTTTACTTAAAAAAGAGAAACAAAACGTTTATATTTTTACAATTAAAGATAACGGCAAAGGAATTAAAAATGTAAGAGAAGGTTCTTTGGGACTATCTTTGATTAGAGCTTTTGCAGAAAAAGAATTAAAAGGAGAGATAAAAATAGACTCTAAAAATGGAACAAAAATATTAGTAAAATGGGGGCAATAATATGGGTAAAAAGATTTTGATTGTAGAAGATGAATTTCAAATTGCTGAGTCCATAAAAAATTATTTAAAAAAATATGGATACGATTATGAACATGCTGTAACTTACACAGATGCAATTGCTTATTTAAAAAACGGCCGATTTGGTGCAGTTTTGATAGATATAAAATTGGGTGATAACGAAAATGAAGACGGTGTAGCTTTGGCTATCGAAATAGATAAAGAGTTTCGTTTGCCTTATCTTTTTGTTACAGGCCAATATAATGCTGCAATTTTAAAAACAATAGCAGAATTGGAGTGTAAAAATTTTGTATGCAAACCTGTTCGTGAAGAGAATTTAATTTCTAATTTAAAAATAGTTATAGAGTCTTATTGTAAATTTATTCAAATTTCTAAAAATTGTGTCTATGATAAAAGTGAAATGAAGGTTTATAAAAATAAAAAACTTGCAAAATTAAGCAAAAACGAAATTAAATTATTAGACAGACTGGCGGTAAATATAAACAGTTTTGTTAAACGGGATGATTTGATATCATATATTTGGGAAGATAATCCCCCAAAAGCCAAAAGCTCTTTAAGGGAATTAAAAAGAAATTTGCTGAAAAAATTAGATAAAAGTATTAAAATAGAAAATAGACCTTTTTATGGATATAGATTAGTTTTTTAAAAAAACTCTTTTGAAATAAGCGGAGATATTTGCTATATCCCAAGATGTAACAATAAAAGGCTCATTCAATTTGCCGTAAGTTTCAAATTTGTAAATTTTTTCAAATCCGCCAAAACGTTTATAATATTTAAAATTTTCCTCTTTCATTACAGATACAAGTGTTGAGATATTGTTTTCTTTTAGTATCAAATATGTCCCTTTGGTTAAAAGCCGCGGTTCTTGTCCTAAAGTGCTGTTTGGCTTTTCAATTATCAATCGGGAAAGTTCTGCTAAAGTTTTAGAGTTTTTTCTAAAACTGTCAAAAGAGTAATTTTTATCAAGCGGAATAGTTTTTATAGAATCAAAAATAACTCTGCAAGTGCCGGTAATTTTGCTATTATGCTTTGTAAATAAAATTGCACTCGATTTATCGTAATCGTCATAATCTAAAC
>JALVXO010000043.1 GCA_027022775.1 Campylobacteraceae bacterium | reverse complement strand
GCGGTTGTAAAAAAGAAAATGCTGCTGCAAGATTACACAAATGCCCACCCAGAAGTTGTAAAAGTTACAAATGAGATTATGCAGCTTAAGCGTTCAATTTTAAGAAGCATAAGAACTATGCTTAAACTGATAAAAGAGAAAGAAGCCTTTTTAAAACACGAACTTAAAAAAGAGAATAAATTAATTGCTTCGCTTCCAAAAAATGAAAAGATTTTATCCAATTTAAAAAGAAGGTTTCTAGTAAATGAGAAAATCTATTCGTACCTTTTGGAAAAACGGTCTGAAAGTGCGATTATTAAAGCATCCACAATAAGCAGCAACAGAATTATAGACAGGGCGATAGAGCCACAAAAACCCATAAAACCAAATAAAAAGCTGGCTTTAGGTTTAGGTGCCGGAATCGGTTTTCTGCTTGGCATTGTGCTGGCATATTTTAAAAGCATGATTAGCGATAAAATTGAATCTAAAGAGGATATAGAAAGATTGACAACAGTACCTGTAGTTGCCAACATACCGCATATTCAAAAGGGTGCTGATAATGTAGTAGTGCTTAAAGAGACCAAATCGCTGGTTGCCGAATCGTTTAGAACGCTGCGGACAAATTTGCAATTTATGATGAAAAATTCTGATAAAATTATAACAGTAACCTCTACAATTGCAAGCGAAGGAAAAACAACCGTAGCGGTAAATCTGGCAGCAATTATCAGCATTGCAGGCAAAAGATGTGTAATTTTAAATCTGGATATGAGAAAGCCGACACTATATAAAAGGTTTAAACTTTCAAACTCAAAAGGTGTCAGCACATATCTGGCGGGCAAAAGCCTGCTTTATGAGATAATACAAAAAAGCCTTTATGAAAACCTGGATGTAATTACATCCGGACCGATTCCGCCAAATCCAAGCGAATTAATAAACAGTGAAGAGTTTAAAGAGCTTATTAGAAGGTTAAAAGATATATATGATGTTATAATATTAGACACCCCGCCAATCGGGCTGGTAAGCGATGCCAGAATGGTTATGAATTTCAGCGATATAAATATATATATTGTTAGAGAAGGGTACTCTAAAAAAGAGTTTATATCCGGTATTAATAAATTAAAAGAGGAAAAAGTTAAAAATTTATGCATCGTATTTAATGATGTAAAAGAGATTAGCAGCAAAGGGTACGGCTATGGATATTATGGCTAAATTAGGGTTCAATCTTTTTAAATCTAAAAAGAAGCAAGAGCATTTTTTGCAGTGCGATATCCATTCTCATATACTGCCAGAAATCGACGACGGCTCCAAAAGTTTGGAAGAGTCGCTTGATATGCTGCAAGAGATGCACTCTCTTGGATATAAAAAACTGATTGCAACACCTCATGTTATGATGGATGTTTACCCAAACAGCCGCGAAATTATACTTGATAAACTAGCGATGCTCCAAGAGGCAGCAAACTTTTTTGGATTGGAAATAACGCTTCAGGCAGCAGCAGAGTATTATCTGGATGAGCAGTTTATGGAATTAATTAGAAAAAGAGAAATTTTAACTTTTGGCAAAAACTATCTGCTTTTTGAAAGCTCATATTTAGACAGGCCCATATTTTTAGAAGATGCTATTTTTCAGATGCAGGCAAAAGGTTATATACCGGTGCTTGCACACCCGGAGCGATACAGATATATAACCGATAAATCAGAGTATAAAAAGCTAAAAGATTTAGGGGTGCTCTTTCAGGTAAATTTAAATTCTTTTGTTGGAATGTATGGCAAAAGCGCCAAGGAAAAAGCCCGGTATTTGGCAGATAACTCAATGGTAAGTTTTTTAGGAAGCGATTTACACAGCAAAAAACAGACAGAATATCTAAAAAAAGTTTTTGCTTCGGGCGTAATTAATGATATTTTTGAAAAAAACAGAATTTTAAATAATACGCTGCTGTAAATTTTTGTAATTTGTATTTTGAAAAAAATTTATAAAAAAATATAAAAAACCTTCTTTCTCGACGGTTTTTGACCTTTTTTTGTGATATAATGCAGAGATAATTATCCTGATTTTAAGGATTTAAGTTGAGATATTACAAAATAGAAGTCAAAAGCAATTCAACAATAAAGCCTCCTTATTTTATGGGTTCTATGCTGCGCGGAGCTTTGGGGTTTGCTTTAAAAAGAGTCACCTGTATAAACCCAAGCTACAATTGCGAAGAGTGTTTTGCCTGTAACAACTGCTTATATTACGATTTTTATGAAAAAAAGAATAACTTCCACCAATTTAGATTTGATATAAATTTAGCAAGCGAAAATTTCGACTTTGCCCTTTACCTTTTTGAAAATGCATGCGAAAAACTGCCCTACATTTTAAGCGCACTGCATAAAGTTTTAACAGAAATAGGGTTAACCAGGCAAAACTACACTTTTGAAAAAGCAGAAATATTTGTCAACGGAATAAAAGTGTTTGAAAACGGCGAATTTGGCTCTGTTGCTATAGAGCCAAAAGTTTTTAAAACCGGTCTGGCTGCAAAAAATGTAAAAATTAAATTAATTACACCATTAAGAATAAAAAAACAGAACCGCCTTTTAAGAGACAATTTAGAACTCCAAGATATTTTACGCTCTATCTACCAAAGAGAGCAAGAGTTAAAAACCGGCAATAGAGTTTACACCCTCCCATACACCCCGCAGTCTGATACAACACTAAAACTGCTCCAATACAAACAGCTCCGCCGCAAAAGCTCCCGCCAAAAACAGACCCTAAACATAGACGGTCTTATTGGCGAAATGGCAGTAACAAACATAGACAAAGAAAGCTACAACCTACTTAAACTAGGCGAACTAATAGGAGCCGGAAAACAAACTGTAATGGGACTTGGAAAGATTGAGATTGAGGAGATAAAATGAAAGATACAGATTTAATAGCTTTAGCAGCACTTTTGCATGATATTGGGAAGTTTGGGCAAAGAGCTGGATTAGATAAAGATGATGGTAATTTGCAATTATATTGTCCTTTTGTGAAAGATGGTAATTATTTTACCCATCAGCATACACTTTTTACAGGTAAAATAATAGATGATTTAGAAAATTTAGGAATTTTATCTAAAGAAAAACTTAATAAAAAACCTTTTAGTGGGGATGATTCATTTATAAATGCTGCAGCTATGCATCATAAGCCCCAAACTCTTTTGCAGTGGATAATTGCTGTTGCAGATAGAGTTTCTAGCGGATTTGAGAGAGAAAGTTTTAAAGAGTATAATCAAAGTGAAGATAATAAAAATTATCTACAATCAAGGCTTGTTGTTCCTTTTGGAGATTTTGATTCACAAGAAAATATATATCGCTACAAGCTTCAATCTGTTAATTCCAAAGAAATTTTAACAGAAACAGTTTCTGACAAAACTATTAGCAACAACGATTCTATATCTGAATATAAAAAATTATACAAATCTTTTTTAGAAGATGCCAAAAAGATAAAAAAAGGAAATCTGTTAGAGAAAATCGACTCTTTACTAGAGATTTATACAACTTTTATTCCTTCTGCAACTGCATTTGGAACAAAACCGAATGTTAGTCTTTATGACCATTTAAAATCTACTTCAGCTTTCGCAACAGCTTTGTATAAATATCATTATAAAGATATTGAAAATAAAAAAGATATAGATATTAATGCCAAAGAAGAATGGGATAAGAAAAAATTTCTTGTTATTGCAGGAGATTTTTTTGGCATTCAGAAATTTATTTTTTCAAGTTCAGTTGAAAACAATAAATCTTTAGCCAAAACATTGCGTGGTAAGTCTGCAATGGTTTCTATTATAACAGAATTAGCAGCGTTAAAAATTGTTCAGGAGTTGGAATTATCTTCTACTTCAATAATTCAAAATATAGCTGGTAAATTTATGATTATTGCAGACAATACACCAGCCACAGTTGAAAAATTAGAACAATTAAAAAAGAGTTTTAATGAATGGTTTTTAAAGCATACTTTTGGTGAATCTGGTATAGGTATTGTCTATACAGAAGCTAGTTGTAATGACTTTACGCACAAAAAATTAAAAGAGTTACAAAAAATCATACATTTTAAACTTGAAGATGTCAAAAGCAGAAAATTTGATTTAAAAAATTTAAATAATCCTATTTTTACTCACTATTTAGATGAACTCAAAGAGAGTAAAATATGTGTTTCATGTAATATTAGACCTATTGTGGAAGAGGATTTATGCAAAATATGCAATAGTTACAAAACTCTTGGCGCAAAATTGGCAAATTCTAAAAATAATAGAATTTATATTTATAAAAATAAAAAAGAGTCAGAATCCAAAGAATTTGATATATTTGGCTATCAAATAGAATACAATTATAACAACAAACCGTATGAAATAGTTTATGATTATGCGCTATCTGATGAAAATGGTAATATATTTACAGGTTACCCAAAGCGCACATTTAAAGCATATATTCCGACAAAACTGGATGAAAATGGAATAGAGGTGCCAAAAACATTTGAAGAGATTGCAAAAAATGCTAAAGGAATAGATGCGCTTGCAGTTTTTAAAGCTGATATTGATAATCTCGGAGCGATATTTATTGAGAAGCTTCCAAATAGTGAAAAACCGAATTTTGCAAAATATAATATGGTTTCAAGATTAATAAATAACTTCTTTACAATCAATTTGCCATATTTATTAAAAAAAGAGTTTCCAAATATATATACCGTGTTTGCCGGAGGTGATGATCTTTTTTTGATTGGTGCTTGGAGTGAAATATTTGATTTTGCAAAACTATTTAAAACAAAATTTAATGAATATTTTATTTCTGAACAAAGCAAAATGAGTTTTAGTGCTTCTATTACTATGGTTAAACCTTCAACGCCGGTTGGTTTTCAAGCCAGAGAAAGTGAAGAACAGCTTGAAGAGGCAAAAAAAACAAAAGAGAAAAATACGGTTAGAGTTTTTCATAATAATATTTTGTATCCAAATTTCTTAACATTGTTAGATAAGTCCGAATATCTGAAGGAACAAAAAGAGAAATTTAATTTAAGTACAGGTTTTATTTACTCTTTAATTGAATTATCCCGTATGAAAGAAGAAGATAAAATTATAGAAAATACTCTTTGGAAATCAAAACTTAGATATATAGGATATAGGAATGTTGTAGATAAAATAGGCAAGAAAAATAAAGAGTTAAAAAAGGAGGCTGAAGATATGATAACACAAATTGGAAATGATATCCAAAAATATGGCAAAAGTTATGAAGTTGCTATATTTACAAACTTATATGAGGAGAGAAAAAATGCCAAACAGACAAAATAGACGAAATTTACAAAGAGAAAATTCCAGTTCAACACAAATTAATACACAGGATGTAGCTTTTGAAATAAATGGAGAAATAGATAAAAATCTATTTAATACAAAAGCGGAAAATATAGCGACAATATTATCGCAAGCTGATAAAGATACAAACAGTTATACACAAATTAGACGCTTTTATGATGAAGTGAATGATTTTTATGAAGAGATAGAGACAAGTGATGATAAAAACAGTGCTTTTAAAGTAAGGGAACCTCTTATTTTAATGTTGAATTCTAAAGTTTCTTATGCTTTGGGTCGTAAAAAAGTGGATAAAAATTTTGTAAATTTTATTAAGTATTCACTAAATCAGGTTGAAGATGCAGAAAGTTTTAAAACTTTCAAGTTGCTTTTTGAAGCTGTTATGGGATTTTTAAGAGCTAAAAAATCTAAATAAGGAAAGATAAATGGAAAGACTTATTAATATCACAACTATTACTGGAACAATTAAACTTAAAAGCGGTTTGCATATTGGCGGCGGTGATGCAACAATGAAAATAGGCGGTATCGATAATGAAGTTATAAAGCATCCAATTACCAATGATCCATATATTCCTGGCAGTAGTTTAAAAGGTAAAATTAGAAGTCTGCTAGAGTGGAAATTGGGGCTTGTGGGAATTAACGAGGGCAAACCTGCAAATGTAACTAAAAACTACCCCACAGATAAAGAAAAAAATAATGCAATTAAAATTGCTCAGCTTTTTGGAAACGGCGGTGAAATCAAAGATGATGAAGAGCTTAGCAAAAAAGTAGGTGTTACCCGTGTCAGTTTTAATGACTGTGAATTAAAAGAAAAAATAAAAACCGAGGTAAAATTTGAAAATAGCATAAACCGTATCACTTCTAAAGCAGATAACCCAAGACAGACTGAGCGGGTTCCAAGTGGAGCTAAGTTTAAATTTAGTGTTACTGTAAAAGTTTTTGAAAATGACAGTAATTTGGTAGATTTGCTTAAAGAGGGAATGAAACTTCTTGAAATGGACAGTTTGGGTGGTAATGGAAGCAGAGGATACGGAAAAATAAAATTTGAAGATTTGAAGCAGGATGGCAATTCAATACAAGAGGAATTTGACCAAATAGATCCTTTTAGCCAAGGATAATGCAATGAAGTTATATCGTATTGACATAGAAATAGAGAGTGCATTTGCAACTATTCCAAAAGGTGATACCTTTTTTGGGCAGTTTTGTTGGCAGATAGTTCAAAATAAAGGAAATAGCAAGTTAGAAACACTGTTAAAAGATTATAATCAAAAACCTTTTGCAATAATCAGTGATCTTTTGCCCGATAACTGTATTAAAAAGCCGCCAGTTGCAGATTCTCTTTTTGGCATTGAATTTAATCCAAAAAAGAGAAAGATTATTAAGGCAAAAAATATTGTTAATATTCAAAAGCTTGAAGAGAATAATTTTGTTTACAATAAAGAGTTTATTGAAAATAAAATCGAAATGGATAAAAAATATAAAACTAAAGAAACTATAGTTGTTAGAAATAGTATTGACCGTATTACCTCAACAACCAATAAAGGGTTTGATCCATTTACTAATTTTCGTTACGATTATCCAATTAAAAATGCTACTTTTTATTTAGCATTAGATGCAAGTATATCAATAGAAGATGCTGCAAATTATTTAGAGCAAATAGGCAAAACTGGATTAGGTAAAGATGCAACTGTTGGTAGAGGGAAATACCGTATTAAAGAGATTAAAGAGTATTGCTTTAATAATCCAAATGCAAATGCAATGATAACACTCTCTCCATCTATACTTTCAAATCAAGATTTTGAGGAGGTGTGGTATAATGTTTTTACACGCTTCGGCAAACACGGTAATTATCTTGCTCATGCATTAGTATGGAAAAATCCTATACTTTTGGCAGATAGCTTTGCACTTATCAAGGGTTCTCCAAAACTTTACATTGGAAAAGGTCTTGGTGGAGATGGCACAATATCTAAATCTATGCCTCAAACAGTTCACCAGGGATATGCAATTACGATTCCTATAACATTGGAGTTTAAAAATGAAACAGTTTCTGCATAATTATAAATTAAAACTCACTGCTATTTCTCCTATACACATAGGAAATGGCGAATTGTATGAGCCAACTAACTATGTTATTGATGAAGGTCAGCTTTATTATTTTAATGATACTACATTGATTTCCAAGTTAAATACACAACAAATTAAAGATTTAATGAATATAGTCTCTAAAAACAACAGTTACCAAGAACTTCAACTATTTTATAAGCGAAAGGATATTAAAAATCTAGCAAAAAACTGTTCAATATATAATGTTCCCGTAGCTGAAGATATTGAAAAAAATTATAATGAATCTTTGGGTAGAGTTAGACAAAAAGAAGGGAACAATAGCGAAGTTTTTAATGCATTATCAATAAATCCTACTATTAAAACATCATTTATGCCTTATATTCCAGGCAGCAGCTTTAAAGGTGCTCTTAAAACTGCCTTTTTCTCAAAAGAGGCTCAAAATAGAGATTTTAAAGAAGTTGCATTTGAAAAAAAAGATTCCAAAGGAAATTTTAAAGATTATCGTTTTAACAGTAAATTCTTTGGTCAATTTGAAACAGATCCTTTTTCAAAACTAAAAATATCTGACTTTATACCAAAAGAAGTAAAATTAGAAATAAAGTGGGGTGTTAATAAAAAGAAAAAAAGTAATACTGCAGATAATGATAATACTGCAATAAGATATGAATTTATCGCACCTTTAAGTGAGTTTGTTGCGGAACTTACCATTTTTGATTTAATAGATAAAAATATTTTGAATAATATAAATAAAATTATTAGAAACCCTAAAAAACAGTTTCACCAACCTGATAAAATATATATTCAAAAAGATATTATTCAAATAACAAACAGCTTTTATATTCCTAAATTTGAAGAAGAAAAGGACTGGGCTAACAGTAAAAATAATCTAATAAGTTCTAATTATTTTCAAAGGGCATTTCCTTATTTAAAAAAGGCAAAAAATGGTAATGGATTTTTAATAAGAATAGGCAGACATAGCGGTGCAGAATCTATGACTCTTGATAAGTATCGCAAAATATTTATCCCTCAAATGAAAAAAGATGCTAACGGAAATAACCTTTCTCGAAAAGAAAAATATGTTTCCAGTCCTTTTACTTATTGGTTAGCAAGCAATGTTAATGCGGTAAAATCGGCAGAATTTATTGGCTGGTTGTATTGTGAATTTATTGATGATAATGAATATAAAGAGTCTGTTTCAAATTATGAAATATTTTTAAAAAAACAAAAACAAAAACTTGAAGAGACCGAAAAAGAAATATTAAACAAAGAGCAACAGTTGTTCCAAGAAAAAGAAAAGATTGCTATACAAAAAGAGCAAGAAGAATTAGAAAAGCAAAAACTTCTTAAAGAAGAACAAGAAAGATTAGCAAAAATGTCTCCATTAGAGCGAAAAATTTATGAATTACAAAAGAATAATCCAAATCCAAATGAAACAATTGATATTTTACTATTTAATGCTATCAAAAAAGGCGATTTAGAAGAGTTTAAATGTGAAGCTTTGCAAAAATTAAAAGAAGAAATGATTAAATTAAAAAAATGGGTTGAAAATAGTAAAAAACCAAAAAAAGATAAAAAATACAAAAGAACCCAGGAAGTTATAAGTATGCTAAAGGAATGTAATTAAATGCGCCTAACAAAATATTTCCAAGAAACCAAAGCCCATATCGAGCTTATAAATGAAGCTTTGGAGGTTTTAAAAGATAAGCTGCCTATAAAAAACTATAATGAGCTTGAGAGTTTAGAAAAGTTTGCTCTAAATGCGCTTATTTTTAGATTTTCAAAATTGCAAGATTTGCTTGGAAGTAAGATTTTTAGGGCTTATTTGGAATTTAGTGGATATGATACAAGTGAAAAAAGTTTTTTTGATATTTTAAAAGAGATAGAAAAAGAAGGAATTGTAGATATCGATACTTGGGATGAGCTTAGAAAGTTTAGAAACCAAATTGCTCATGAGTATCCCCAGCAAGAAGATGAGGTAATTGAAAGCATCAATTTATTTATTCAAAAAAGCAAAGAGTTAATTGCCATCACTCAAATATTAGAGGAAAAGTATCTTGAGATTAAGCGACAAAGAGATAGAAATAATAAAAACAACCATTCATGATATTTTTGGAGAAGCAACCATATATCTTTTTGGCAGCCGCCTAAATCCAAACAAAAAAGGCGGGGATATTGATTTGTTTGTGATTGCCAAAGAAAAAAGCAATTTGTTGCTAAAAAAAATAAAAGCACTAGCAAAATTAGAAAGGGTTTTGCATAAACCGGTAGATATTGTTATTCATAGGGATTTTAACAGAGAAATTGAGCAAGAGGCGCTAAAGGGAAAAATTTTGTAGGAGGAGAAAATGAAAAAAGTTATTATAACAATTTTAGGCAAAGGGCAGTTTATTAAAGAAACTGGAAAATATGATTATAAGCTTGCAAAATATCAAGTAGAAAACCATGAGCCAAAAGAAGGTAAACTAGTTGGCGGTGTTTTAAAAGAGATTGTCAAGCCGGACAAAGTTTATGTTTTGGGAACAGATGCTTCATTATGGCACATTGCAGATGAGTATATTGAAGATTATGAAAAAGTGTTAATTCCTTACGGAATGAATAACCAGGAGTTTTGGAATATGTTTGATACAATTGCAAAATTGCCGGTTGAAAATGGTGAAATATATTTTGACATGACTCATGGATTTAGATCCATTCCAATGTTTATCTCTACACTTTTAAACTTCTTTACAAAAGTTAAAAAAGCACAAATTAAAGGAGTATATTATGGAGTATGGGAAGCTACTTCAAAAAATAATGGAATAACTCCTGTAGTTAACATTTTACCGCTTTTAGAAATGAATGAAACTATAGAAGCTTTCACTATATTTAAAGAGTATTCTGATGGAAGAAAAATTGCAAATATATTAAAAAATGGTTTTAAACAAATACCAAATGAAGAAAAAAGATATTTTAAAGAAATACAAAACTTAAATAAGAACTTAGAATTTTATTCAAAAACTGTAGGTTTTTCAGCACTAAAGTTTTATCATCAAACATTAGAAAAAATTAAACAGCTAATTAATGAAATTGAAAGTAATGAAAAAATAAATCAAAATTTTAAAACAGTAAATTATGTAATAGAAGATTTTAAAAAAGAGTTGCAAATATATGATGGACTTTCATCAACTTGGGAAAGAGATATTGAAACTGCGAAAGTTTTTTTTGAAAAAAACAGATATGCGCAAGCGCTCACAATTTTGCGAGAAACAGTTTTAACTTACATCTTAGAAGTTTTAAATTTAGATATTTTTAATGAAGATTTAAGAGAAACCAAACTAGGAAAAATTTTATATGATGAGCAAGAAAGATTAAGCAAAAAAGAAGAAACATTGTATTTTAATAAAGAATTTATCCAAATATATCAAAAACTTAGAGATTTGCGCAATAAATCAAATCATGCATTTATGAAGAGAGAAATTTCTGAAAAAAGTATAGATAAAAGTGTTGAGAATTTGGAAAATTATATATCAGAGATAAAAAATATGTTTTATAATGCAAATATTGTAAAAAATAAAAGCAAATTGATTGATTTGTTTAATTAATAACCCATTTTCAAGTTAAATTTGCTGCTCATCATCTCCAAAGCAGCATCTGTATATCTCTTCGCCGTCACTGTATGGTCTTTTTTGTAGGCAGTTTAATATTTTTATGGGGTGTGAAGATAGAAAACCAGTTGAAGCTGAGTCTATTTAAAGTGTATATTGCGCCAAAAATAGGAACAAAAATAACGATAGCGTAATATTTTATTTTTTCATTGTCAAAAAGATAGCGCTCATCTTTGTAGATTTTAACAATTGCCAAAATATCAAATAAAACGGTGGCTATTTTTAAAAATGTAAACATTGTTTTTACTTTTGGTGATATAGAAGAATTATAGCATAAATTTAAAAAGATTGGAAGTTTTGCAAGTGGTGCGGATGAGAGGAGTCGAACCTCCACGCCTTGCGGCACTAGATCCTAAGTCTAGCGTGTCTGCCAGTTCCACCACATCCGCATAAGATAGCCGAAGCAAAAAGGGGTGGTACACTCGTCAGGATTCGAACCTGAGACCGTCCGCTTAGAAGGCGGATGCTCTATCCAGCTGAGCTACGAGTGCATTAAATATTAGTGGCTGCATATAGCACAAAAGGCTAACTATCATCTCTAGCCTACCAAACTGGTTGGTACGCCAGAGAGGACTTGAACCCCTAACCCTCTGATCCGAAGTCAGATGCTCTATCCAATTGAGCTACTGGCGCTCTCGAGGGAAGTGACTGCAATGGGGTGGATAATGGGACTCGAACCCACGGCCCCCAGAGCCACAATCTGGTGCTCTAACCAACTGAGCTATATCCACCACATTAGATGGTCGGAGTGAAAGGACTCGAACCTTCGACCCCCTGGTCCCAAACCAGGTGCGCTACCAGACTGCGCTACACTCCGTTAATTTATGGAGTGCAATTATATGTAAAAAAACTTTAAAAGTCAATAGTTTTTTATAAAAAAATTACTTTATTTTAAAAATTATCCAAATTTTAGGAGCAACTTACAGCCTGCTTTTTGTAACTACCTGCTTAATATCTAAATAGCACAACTCTTTTTAAAAATTTAATCCAACTTTGAAAATTGTGTCACAATAAAATAGTATAATGATAAAAAGGGATAAAATTGATTTCTTAAACTGCCTGCTTTAGTTTTATAAGCGCAAAGCTTCAAATCGGTTTAATTCCCGTATTTACAAAAAGGAGTCAACTGTGCGTATTTTAACACTTATTCTGATTTTAATAGCTGCAGCATTTGCAAAAGAGTTTAAGCCTAAACTGGAGTCGGGTGAACATTTGTTCAAGAAGCCTATGGAGTACCGCTTTAAAGATTTTCACCTGCGCCCGGGTATAAAGTTTTTGGAAGTTGTCTCTTATGAGGTAAAAAGCGGTAAAAGAGTTGATTACAGCGATTTAAAAACTGTTTTTAAAACCGACAGCAGAACTTTTTCGCAAAAAGATAAAAACAACATCACATATCTTGCAAGAGTTATGGCAAAGAAAAACTATTTTTGGAAATATTGGCTGCACCCTTTGCCCGTTGAACGCTATTTTATTGTAATTTACATAGATAAATACGGAAAAATGTTTTCAGTTGATGATAAAAAAGACCTTTTAAAAGTTTTGGGCAAAATAGACACCCCCGCAGAGCTTTTGCTTTGGACAAAAGCGGTTGACAGCAGCGAATTTACCAAGCCGTACAGTTATAAAAAAACCAAAAGCGGATATAGAGTAAGAGAGTTTTATTTTATAATGCAATCTTGCAATTTTGTTGACAGGTTTATATATTTTAACCAAAACGGAAAGATTTTAAAAGAGACAAAAAAGTTTACACATGCAAAAAAGTGCACACCGGCATTTTTTTAGTATTACCTCTGCAAAAAAGCAGATAAGCAGTATTAAACACTCATCTACTTGCAGCATAAAGGCGCACAAATGTAAATTAGAATAATTACGCCTTTATGCTGTACTGCCAATATACTTTAATAAAATAAACATTTTTTTAATAAAATCCAATTAAGTCACAATTTTTTATTATAATAGATAAAAAAAGAGGGGGATAATATGAAAAGGGCGGATTGTTTATATAGCTTAGAAGAGATTGTAAAAGATGAACAAGAGTTCATATTTAAAAGGCGTGATGCGCTTAATTTAGATAAAAGCAAAGATATACTTGCGCTTGCACTCTCTGGCGGGGGAATCCGCTCTGCAACATTCAATCTTGGTTTACTTCAAGCTTTTAACAAGGCAGGTATTTTAAAAAGGGCGGATTATATCTCTACAGTCTCTGGCGGCGGCTATATAAGCTCTTACATTCAAAAAGAGCTGCAGCATAAAGATTTTACCCAGCTATTTTCTAAAGCAGAAATTAAACGGTTAAAAAGTTACGGCGACTACTTAAAACCCCATAAAGGATTAAGAAAATTTTATGAAAGCATCACTTTTTATTTGAGTTTTATAATACTTGCAATATTGCATATTTTATGGTATATTCTCTTTTTTGCAACCACTATTATAGGAGTGTTAACCCTTTTTTATTATCTTCCAAAAATTCCTTATGAAATTTATTCTGCAGTAACTGTTCTTTTCTTATCGCTGCTTTTATGGTACTATTTTATGCACCCTCTGCGGCATATTAATAAGATTTTATGGAGCAGCAAAACCCTTTTTTATCTGTTTGCACTCTTTTTTCTGCTATTTGGGGTATTTAGTTTAAGCTATTATAATATAACTCTGCTGCCGCCATATCTGGCACAATTTGCAGATTTTGGCTCTTTAATCTATTTAAGCTTGCTGGTTGCGGCAACAGGTTTTTTCTCTAACCCAAATATTTTGTCTATGCACCAATATTACCGAAATAAAATTACAGATGCATACTTAAACCCAAAATTTACTTTAGCCGATACACCATCTGCGCTGGTCATTGGCAACATGGGCACAGAAGTAAAGCCTCGACGCACCCTCCGGGAGCGCCTGCGTTTTCCTCCAGCACCCCTGCTGCCAAGCACCAGTACATCTGATGCACCTTCTAATGCAAAATTTGGGTTAAAAAAAGAGGATATTAAACTCTCCAGCCTATGCAGCAACAGTTTTAACGCACCTTACCCTCTTTTTAACTCTACATTGAACCTGCAAGCAGATAAGAGAATTAAAGGTGTCAAAAGCTGCGACTATTTTCTATTTTCGCCTTTGTATTGCGGTTCAAAATTAACCGGTTATGTAAAAAGCAGCTCTCCGCTTTACAAAAACTTTACAGTTGCAGAAGCAGCAACCATTTCTGGCGCAGCACTGAACTCTTTAATGGGATATAAATCAAACAGATTAATTTCGTTCATTTTGACACTCTTTAATATAAGGCTGGGGTTTTGGAGTATAAATCCGCTTATTTTAAAAGGCAGGCGCTTTTTAGACAGAGCCGCGGTTATGTTTTTATACAGCGGTTTTAAAGCGCTGCCGGTATTTTGGCCATACTATAATCTGGCTGAACTTTTTGGAAAAATGAATTTAAACAGATGGATGATAAACCTTTCTGACGGCGGCGGAATAGAAAATTTAGGCGCTTTTGAACTTTTCAGAAGAGAAGCAAAAATAATAATCTGCTCAGATGCCGGCGCAGATCCGAAATATCAATTTGACGATTTAAGAAACCTGCTTTTAAGAGTTAGAAATGAGCTTGAGATAGAGGTTGAATTCAGCAGCGGCAACAGGGTTGAAAACGAAATCTATCCGCAGCCCAGCAGCGGTTACAGCAAACGCCATTTTGTAACAGGAAGGTACTATAAACTATCAGACAAAGGCAAGCCAAAAGTTGCTCTTGGATATTTTGTTTATATCAAATCATCAGTAACAGCGCCAAAATATAAATTGAAAAAAGAGACAAGATCAGAAGATTATTACGCTTATAAAAACCATCACCCCTCTTTTCCGCATGAGCCTACGGTAGATCAGTTTTTTGATGCGCATCAGTGGGAAGCGTACAGAGCTTTGGGCGAAGAGGCAGGAAATGATTTTATTAAAAATATTGAAAACTTTTCCGATATTGACAGTTTAATAAAATCGCTGGATAAGTTGGCAGGTTTGTAATCTGCTGTCAACTTAAAAATATCGGTAAAATTGGACTATTATGGAAAAAGTGTAAACAATTTTACACAAAAGTGTAAATTTTTTACTAAATAATATGAAAATTGCAATTTTTTAAAGAAACTCTAATTAAATATTATATAATATAAACTATAGAATGACAATATTCAGGTGCTGATTATGACAAGAGAAGAGTTTTTAAAACGGCTGCAAGAACAGGAAAAAATGCATAAGATAGAAACTATGATAAATAAAATAGATTCTATCTTTAAGCTGGAACCTCATGTAAAAGAGGCTATGTTAAGTGTTGACAGGGAGATTTTCGTACCGGAAATCTTTAAACATTTAGCTTACAGGCTTGATGCGCTGCCTATGGATGGCGAGCAGTGGATCAGTTCTCCTCTTACTGTTGCGAAAATGACTCAATATTTAGAACCGAATATACCAGAAGGAAGGGTTTTGGAAATCGGCTGCGGAAGCGGCTACCAGGCGGCAATTCTTTCTAAACTTTTTAAAAGAGTTTTTACAATTGAGAGAATAAATAAACTTTTGCAAGAGGCAAAACAGAGATTTAGAGATTTAAATATCAAAAACATTTTGACCCGTTATGATGACGGAACAAAAGGGTGGGATGCATTTGCACCGTTTGACAGAATTCTCTTTTCTGCCTCTCCGCAAGAGATTCCTCAAGTTATTTTTGATCAGCTTGCTGATGGCGGAATTCTTTTAGCGCCTGTAAACAGTGATGGTTTACAAATGATTACAAGATATTACAAAAGAAACGGTGTTGTAACCCATGAGGTTATAGAGGTGTGCCAGTTTGTACCGGTAATTACAGGCAGGGTTGAATAGTTGACAACTGTAAATTTTGTTTTACAATTTGTCAACATTTATGGTAAAATAGAGTTGAAAGGAGTTGTCAATGAGTAAATTAATTAAACCTTCAGAATATGCCAAACAGAGTGGAATTTCAAGACAAGCGGTTTATGCCAAAATTAAAAAAGGGGTGCTAAAGGCCAAAAAAATTGACGGACAGATATTTATTGAACTTGACAGCTCCGTTGAGATTCAGCCAAAAGATAACGCTTACAAAGAATCAACGCATACAAAAGATTTAATAGCCGCAAAAGATGAAACAATAAAGGTTTTAAAAAACACTATTGACGACTTAAAAGAGACAAACAGGCTTATAGTAGGCACATTAAAAAGCGAAGTTGACCTTTTAAAAGAAGCCTTTAATGAAATGCAAAAACTTTACAGAACCCAAATAGAGCATTTAAAAATTAAAGAACCGCCAAAAATTGAACATAAAAACCCGATAGAAGAGAACAATTTTATTGAAATTAAAGAGTTGGCAAAAAGCCTTGGTCTGGATAAAAATGAACGGAAAAAATTTAAAAAAGCTGCTGTAGCAATGCAAAAAAACGGAGATTTTAGATTTGTAA
>JALVXO010000042.1:2227-4060 GCA_027022775.1 Campylobacteraceae bacterium | reverse complement strand
ATAAAGTTATACAGTTTTTAAAAAAATACGATAAGCAAAAAGAGACCGCACTAATTTACATGAGCGACCACGGCGAAAGCCTTGGTGAAAACGGGATATACCTGCACGGTTTGCCTTACTTTTTAGCGCCAAAAGAGCAAAAACATGTAGCCGGCTTGCTTTGGCTTGGCAGCGAAATTTTAGAAGATGTAAATAAAACAGAAATTTTGCAAAAAAAAGATGAGCGCTATACACACGACAACCTTTTCCACACCCTGCTTGGGATATTTGAAATCAAAACATCTGTTTATAAGAAAAGTATGGATATATTAAAAAGTAGAAATTAAAAGATTATAACTTTGTAACAAAGGATAAAAATGTCCTATTTTCCTGCATTTTTGGATTTTAGCAATAAAAAAATTTTAGTAGTAGGCGGGGGAAAGATTGCCACTGAAAAGCTTGAAAAGCTGACCGATTTTACAAAAGAGATTACTGTAATTGCAAAAGAGCTCTCGCGTGAATGCCACGATTTAATCGGAAACCACTGCCTGACACTTTATAACAGGGCTTACAAAAAGGGCGATATTGACGGATTTGATATTGTAATAGTCGCAACCGATGATATTAAAATGCACGAAGCCATTTTTAAAGAGAGCCGCGGCAAAAATATTTTGGTAAACAGTGTAGATAATACCGATTATTGCGATTTTATCTTTCCATCTTACATAAAACGGGGCGATTTAACCGTAGCCTTTTCCACAAGCGGCGCTTCTCCTGCTTTTGCAAAACATTTGCGCAGATATTTTGAAAATTTAATTCCAGACGGAGTGGAAGAGTTTTTGGTTAAATTAAAAAATTTGCGAAAAGAGCTGCCAAAAGGCAAAGAGAGAATGGAATATTTTGAAAAATTGGTAAGTGATTTTTTTAAAGAGAAGTTTAAGTAACTTAACTTTCTTTCTCCTCGCTCCCATTGAGGAGAGACTGTGAAAAACCACCAAAGTAAATCCAATATTGAAGCTGATTTTTTTAAATTTGAAATAAATCTCATTTCTTAGAAGTGGGACTTTAGTCTCACTTGTGCTTTGCACTCTCTGTGAGAAAGCCTCATTTCTGTTGTTTTTTAAGTTTTTTTACAGTCTTGGGACGATGGGAGCGAAGGAAAATGGTTTCGCGAAAGGAAAAATCTGTCTGCCTATAAAAAAAACTCATAAAATTGTGAATATAGTATTCTGTCGAACTCATGTTAATACCTTAATATGTTGTTCCAAAGCTGGAGAGAGTGTGCAAAAAGTTAAAATTTCTGTAAAATTACCCATTTAAGTCATTCTGAGCGCAGCGAAGAATCTCGATAGAACAGCAGCAAATAGATTCTTCGCTACGCTCAGAATGACAGCGATGGCAATTTTTTTGGACTTTTTGCGCAATCTCTGGAGCTTTGGAACAAGGAAAAAAATTTTAAAAAGTAGGAGTGTATCCCAAAAAAAATAATTAATAATTTGGAGTAGGGTCTGAATTATGTTATATCGGAATTAAAATCCGGATAAATTCTGCTTTGACTGTTTATATTAAATATCTCACTCTAAAAAGTTAAACAAAACAATCGAAATTGCAAAAGCGATATAGCCGATTATTAAAAATTTTACGGTGAATCTTTTTATATCGGCTTGGTCGCTATTGATATAGAGTTTGTAAGCTATCAGGTTTGCCAACGAGCCAAAGAGGCTTCCAAAACCGCCTGCGTTGCTTCCCCAAAGCAGGGCTTGCCAATTGTTTGTGAATTTGGCAAACAGCAAGGTTGCAGGAACATTGCTCATTATTTGGCTTGCTAAAGCAGATAGTATAAAAATATGCTCA